>NZ_JBOHGB010000019.1:0-68770 GCF_050699935.1 Actinophytocola sp. | reverse complement strand
CCGACGTGGTGAGCGGCTTCTCGACGAGGACCGCCTTGCCGGCCCGCGCCGCCGCCACCGCGATGCTCGCGTGCAGGTCGTCCGGGGTGGCCACCACGACGGCGTCCACCTCCGGGTCGGCGACCAGCTCGTCGGCGCTGCCGAGCGCCCGGCAGCCCACCCGCTCGGACACCCGGCGGGCGGACTCACCGGTCCGGCTCGCCACGGCGACGACCTCGGCACCCGGATGCTCGGCGAAGGCCGCCGCGTACGCGGCACCCATCGTCCCGGTGCCGACGACGCCGATCCGCACTCTGCCGCTCACACCGCCCGCCTCCCCGGCACGGCTCACTTCGCGCCCGCCAGCAGCTCGTCCCAGTCCTCGGAGACGGCGGCCAGCGTCTCGGCGGCCGGGGCGTCACCGGTCATGAAGCCCCGGATGCGCTCGAGGTAGGCCTTGTCCAGCTCGGTGTCGGTGCCGATGTCGGCGGGGACCACGTTCTGCTGCTCGGACACCACGACCTTGCGGGCCGCGTCGGCCGGCGTCGTCGGTTCGATGTCGGTGAAGAACGGATCCTTCAGCGTGTCCTGTGTGGACGGGAATACCGTGGTCAGCTTGCACAGTGCCAGCTGGTTCTCCGGGCTGGTGACCCACTTGATGAACTCGGCCGCCTGCTCCTGCACGTCGCTCTTCTCCGGCACGACGAACGACTGCATGCCGGGGATCACGAACTTGCCGCTCGACCCGGTGACCGCGCGGTCGACCTGGAGCCGCCCGTAGACCTCCGGCGCGTTGGTCTCCACGTTCAGCAACAGGAACGGCAGGTCGCTCACGGCCGCGGCGGCGAGCCCGTTCTCCAGGCTCTGCGGCAGGTTGCGGGTCTGCTCGGTGACCGCGCCCGGGCAGATCGTGCCGTCGTCGTAGGCGGCCTTGAACTTCTCCAGTACCTCCACGGCCTGCGGGTTGTTCAGCACGGCCTCGGTGCGGTCCTCGTTGAGCAGCGGCACGTCGTAGCTCATCAGCACGCCGATGGTGGGCAGCGCGTTGAACGCGCACTTACCCGTCTTCTGCGCGATGGTGCGGCCAGCGTTGAATGCTTCCTCCCAAGTGGAGGGAAGGGTGCGGATGCCGGACTCGGCCAGGGCCGCGGAGTCGTACGCGGCCACCGGGGCGCCGCCGTTGTACCACGGGATCGCCTTGAGCTGATCCCCCCGGCGCAGGCTATCCACCATCGCGCCCTGGTAGGAGGCGAGCTCCTTGTCGTCGAGGTACGGGGTCAGGTCGGCGAGGCTGTCGCCGAACTGGTCGACCCGGTAGTCCTCGATGTTGACCGCGTCCGGCACATCCTTCGAGGCGATCGCGGCGAGGAACTTGCTCTCGATGTCCTCGCCGGGCACGTCGACCCAGCGGATGGAGATGTCGGAGTGATCGGCCTCGAACCGGTCGACCAAGCCCTGGATGTAGTCGCCAAAGTCCTTCTTCAGGTTGATCGTCCAGAATTCGACGGTCACCTGCCCACTCTGCTGCTCGGTCGCCGCGTCATCGGTGCCGGCGATGCAGCCGGCCAGTACCGCGGTCGTGACCAATGCCGTCGTCAGCCTGGTCGCCAGGCGCCAATACCGCACGCCGACCTCCTTCTTGACAGTCGAACCGTGCTTCCATAGGTTATTTCGGACGACCAAAAAGCTAATATGTGCCATAGCATATCCCCGGCGAGGTTGACGATGTCAAGAGCACGTCAAGAGCACCGAATACCGCGCCGGCAGCGCCGACGACAGCGGACATGGCACTGCCGGTGACAGTGCTGGCCCGTGCCGCCACCGAGCGGCCGCCCGCGCTCGCCGCCCGACCTGGGGGCGGGCGGCGACGCGGTGCGGGCGGTCCGAAGTGGTGGGTCGCCTACCTGTTCCTGGCTCCGGGCCTGGTGTTCTTCGGCGTGTTCTACGCGTGGCCGGCGGTGACCGCGGCCCAGCTCGCGTTCTACGACTACGACATCGTCAACCCGCCCCGCTTCGTCGGCACGGGCAACTTCGAGCGGCTGGCCCAGAGCCCGGAGTTCTGGCAGGCGTTCGGCAACTCGCTCCTGTTCCTCGCGATGTTCCTGCCGCTCGTGGTCGTGCTGCCGCTGCTGCTCGCCGTCGCGGTCAACCGGCGACTGCGCGGCATCAGCGCGTTCCGGCTCGTCTACTACCTGCCGGTGGTCACCTCGATGGTGGCGATCGCCATCGCGTGGACGTTCATCTTCCACCCCAGGGGCGCGCTGAACTGGCTGCTGCTGCGGCTGGGCGTGATCGACACCCCGATCCAGTTCCTGCTCGACGAGAGCTGGGCGCTGCCGGCCGTGGTGCTGGTCGAGGCGTGGCAGTACGCCGGCTACTTCATGATGATCTACCTGGCCGGCCTCCAGTCCATCCCGGCCGGCCTGTACGAGGCGGCCGCCCTGGACGGCGCCGGCGCGTGGGCCCGGTTCCGCCGGATCACGGTGCCGCTGATCCGGCCGTATGCCGCGGTCTGCGTCGTGCTCGGCGGGATCCTCGCCACCCAGTCGTTCGCGTCGATCTACGTGCTGACCCGCGGCGGACCGCAGGGCTCGACCACCACGCTCGGCTTCTACATCTGGTCGCGCGCGTTCGAGCACTTCGACTTCGGCTACGCGAGCGCGGTCGGGCTCGTGCTCTGGCTGTTCCTGGTCGGCTTCGCGCTCGTACAGTACCGGCTGACCCGGGGGGAGCCGGTCGGATGACGCCCCCGACGGGTACCCGGACGAGCACCACGAGACAGCCTCGGGTGGCGCCGCCGTGGCTACGCAGGCTCGGCCGGTACGCGCTGCTCACGCTGATCGCGGCGGTGTTCGTCGGCCCGTTCCTGATCCTCATCGCCACGGCGCTCAAGCCGGGCACGCGGCCGGTGTACACGTTCCCGCCCGACCTGCTGCCGATCCCGCCGGTCACCGACTTCCTCGTCGAGGCGTGGACGTCGGTGCCGTTCGCCCGCTACCTGGTCAACTCGTTGCTGTACGTGGTGTTCACCGTGCCGGCCTACCTGGTGATCTCGGCGCTGACCGCGTACCCGTTGGCCCGCTTCCGCTTCCCGGGGCGGCAGTTCGTGTTCTACGCGATCCTGTCCACGATGTTCCTCGCGCCCGAGGTGATGCTGATCCCACGGTTCCTCGTGGTGTCCCAACTGGACCTGGTGGACACGTTCGCCGGCGTGATCCTGCCCGGCCTGCTGTCGGCGACCGGCGTGTTCCTGCTTCGTCAGGCGTTCGCCGCGATCCCGCAGGAGCTGCCGGACAGCGCGCGGGTGGACGGTGCGGGGGAGCTGCGGATCTTCTGGCACGTGATGCTGCCACCGGTCCGGCCGACGCTCGCGGTGCTGGCGATCTTCGGCTTCGTCAACGTGTGGAACCAGTTCCTGTGGCCGCTCGTCGTGCTCGAGGACCCGGACACGTACCCGGTCACGCTCGGGCTCGCCTACCTCGCCGGCACGTTCGGGGCGGATTCCCGGGCCGCGGCCGCCGGCGCGGTGCTGGCGATGGTCCCCGTCGTCGCCTTCTTCCTGTTGATGCAGCGGCACATCATCGAGGGCATGTCGGGCGCGCTCAAGGGCTGACCGGTGGTGACTCGCGGAGGTGGCATGGAGGCCGAGCGGAACGGGCCGGAGAACGAGCCGGGGCTCACGCTCGCCGACGCCAACGTGCTGCTCGGCCGGCACCCGCACAGCCCGACCGGCGCCGACACCGCGGCCGACCTGCTGCGGTGGATGGACCGGTTCGGCATCGCCGAGGCGGTCGTCGGGCACACGGCGTCCTGGCTGCACGACCCGGCGGCCGGCAACCGGATGCTGACCGACGCGCTCGGCACGGCATCCGGCCGGCTGCGCCCCTGCTGGGCCGTGTTGCCGGGCGGCACCGGGGAGCTGGGCGAGCCGGACGAGCTCGTTGCCGGCGCGCTCGCCGCCGGCGTCGTCGCGGCACGCGGGTACCCGGCCGACCACGGCTGGTCGCTCGGCACACCGGACGCGACCCCGCTGCTGCGCGCGCTCGCCGGGGCCGGCCTGCCGCTGCTGCTCGACGCGGAGCAGACGTCGTGGACGGAGATCACCGCGTGCGCCACGGACCATCCGGAGCTGCGGCTGGTGGTGTGCCGGACCGGGTACCGGGCGCTGCGGCGCATCGCGGGCGTGCTCGGCGGGACCGGCAACGTGTGGATCGAGACGTCCACGCTGACGACCCACCAGGGTCTGGAGTGGCTCGCCGGCCGGTTCGGCACGCAGCGGCTGCTGTTCGGCACCGGCGCGATGCTGCAGGACCCCGCGGAGGCGGTGACCCGGCTGCTGCTCTCCGGCCTCGACGACACGGCGGTCCGCGCCATCGGCGGCGCCAACCTGCGCCGGCTGCTGACCCGGCCGGGGGTGCGCGCGGGTATGAGCGGAGCTTGCGGAGCGAACCATCAACACAGGGCGACCGCGAGCGGCGACACCGAGCCTGCGAGGGGTCGACGTGAGTGAGCTTGCCCTGGCCGTGCTGGAACGCAGGCCGCTGCGCGGGGTCACGGTGATCGACGCGCACGCGCACACCGGCCCGTACAGCCTGTTCTTCATCCCGGACGCCGACGCGGCCGGCATGGTGGCGGTGATGGACCGGTGCGGGGTGGACGTCGCGGTGCTGTCGAGCCTCCTCGGCCTGCAGCTCGACGCGGCGGCCGGGAACCTGGCCACGGCGCGCGCGGTCGACGCGTTCCCCGGCCGCCTGCTCGGCTACCTCACGATCAACCCGTGGCACGACCCGGAGGCCGAGCTCGCCGCGTGGGCGGGCGACCCGCGGTTCGTGGGCATCAAGCTGCACGCCGACCTGCACGGCTACCCGCTGACCGGTTCGCGCTACGAGCCGGTGTGGGCGCACGCCGAGCGGACCGGGACGCCGGTGCTGTGCCACACCTGGTACGGCTCGCCGTTCGACGACCCCGGGCAGGTGGCGCGGGTGGCGGAGCGGTATCCGGACGTCGTCGTCCTCGCCGGGCACGCGGGCGGTCCGGAGCCGGGCATCGACGTCTCGATGGAGATCGCCGCGCGACTCCCGAACGTCGTTCTGGAGACCTGCGGCAGCTTCGTCACCGGGCACCACCTCGAGCGGATGGTCGACGTGCTGCCGCCCGGCCAGGTGGTGTTCGGATCCGACTTCCCGTTCATCGACCTGCGCCACTCGCTCGGCCGGACGGTCTTCGCCCGGATCGGCGACGCCGAGCGCGCGGCGATCCTCGGCGGCACGGCGGCGACGCTGTTCGGTATTTCTGATGAACAATCGCACTGAACTCGAACGAGGGGGTCGGATGGCACGCGGGCGCATGGCGGGCCGCCGGTCGGAGATCGCGATCGGCGTGATCGGGGCTCGCGAACTGGTGGACCGGATCATCGCGGTCGCCGGGCGGCTGGACGAGCCGCTCCGGCTGGTCGGCGCGGCCTACACCGCCGAGCAGGAGGGCTACGACCGGCTCGCCGACATCGAGACGAAGATCGACGTGGCGCTGTTCGCCGGGCCGCTGGCCTACGACCTCGCCCGCCAGCGCGGCGAGCTGCCGGTGCCGGCGACCTACGTGCCGGTCAGCGGGGCCGCGCTGTACTCGACGCTGCTGCGCGGAACCCTCGGGAACCGCTGCGACCCGGCCCGGGTCAGCGTCGACTCGATCTCGGCGCACGACCTCGAGGAGGCCTACGCCGAGATCGGCGTCGACCTGGCCGGGGTGCACGTGCACGAGTACCAGCACCCGCGGTCGGCCCGCGAGTTCTACGCCTTCCACGAGCGGCTCTACCGGCAGGGTGCGACCTCCGCGGCGCTGACCACCATGCCCACCGTGGAGCGGCGGCTGCTCGACGCCGGGGTGCCCGCGCTGCGCATGGTGCCCACGGCGGCCACCCTGCGGATCGCGCTCAACACCGCGATGCTGCTGGGCAGCGGGAGCCGGCTGAAGGAGTCGCAGATCGCGATCGGCGTCGTCGAGCTGGCCCCGGCGGCCCGGTCCGGCCACTCCGACCCCAGCAGCTACGGGCAGCAGGAGCTCAACCTCGCGCTGCACCGCGAGCTGCTGCAGGTCGCCCGCACGATGGGCGCCACGGTGCTGCCGCGGGGGGACGACAGTTACCTGATCATCGCCACGGTCGGCTCGGTGGCGCAGGTGACGTCGGGCTTCCGGGTCGCCCCGTTCCTCGACCACGTCGGCCAGGAGCTCGGCGTAGCCGTCTACGTCGGGCTCGGGGTCGGCGCCACCGCCCGGGACGCGGAGGCGAACGCGCGGGCGGCGCTCGAACGCGCCCGCACCGAGCCGAACGCCCTGGACGTGGGTATGGCCGCGATGGTCGGCCCGGACGGCAGCGTCCTGTCCCTGCCCAGCCGGCTGCACGAACGCGCCGACGAGCACGCCGACGAGACGCCGGCCGACGCGGAGCCGAGCCGTGGCACCGACCTGCTCGGCCGGCTGGTCAGCTCGCTGGACGACCGGTCCGGCCAGGCGCTGGTCGTCGACGCGGAGCGGGTGGCCGAGCTGCTGGACGTCAGCGCCCGGACCGCTCGGCGCACCCTGCGCACCCTGGTCGAGGAGGGTCTGGCGTGGCCGGTCCCGCCGGCCCGGGCCGCGGGCGCCGGCCGGCCCCGCCAGCTCTACCGGCTGGTCACCGCGAAGCTGTCCCCGAGCGTGCTGGACGACTAAGAGTTCGAGCGGCCCGTTTCCCCGGACGGTCGCCGGTGTACTCCTGCTGGGGAGGTGTGCCGAGATGACCGAACAGGATGTGGAATGGCGCCGGGACAAGGAGCGGTTCGTCGCGCACCAGGACGAGGCCCGCCCGCCCGGCGACCCGGTGTACAGTCCGCTGGCCCGGCAGTTCGTCCAGCTCGGCCGGCAGTTGCTGGCCGCCGACACCGTCGCGGGCGTGCTGGCACACGTGGCCCGGGCAGCCGTCGAGGTGGTGCCCGCCGCGGACCTGGTGAGCGTGACGCTGCGGTCGAGCGACGGACACCTGCACACCCCCGTCGCGACCGACCCGCTCGGCACCGAGCTGGACGAGCTCCAGGACCGCTACGACGAGGGGCCGTGCCTTGACACCGCCCGCTCCCCCGGCCCCGCCTACCGCCACAGCGGCGACCTGGCCAACGACGCGGCCTGGCCACGGTTCGGCCCCGCGGCCGCAGCGTTCGGCTTCCATTCGGTGCTGTCCACGGCTTTGCTGCCGGACGTCATGCCGCCCCGGCTGTCCGGCGCGCTCAACGTCTTCGCCCGCGAGCCCGGCGCGCTGGGTGGCGCGGCGGACCACGACCGCGTGCTCCTGCTCGCCACCCACGCGTCGCTCGCCGTCTCCTCCACCGAGGCCGTGCGCCTCGCCGAGCTGCGCGAGGCCCAGCTGCGCCGGGCCATCGACAGCCGCGACGTCATCGGCCAGGCCAAGGGCATCCTCATGCACCGCCGCGGAATCACCGCCGAAGAGGCGTTCGACCTGCTCCGCCGCACCTCGCAGGAGCTGAACGTCAAGCTCGCCGAGCTGGCCCGCACCATCACCACCCGGCACACCGAGCTCGACCTGCCCGGATGACGGCTCAGCTCTCCGGAGTCGTCCGCACGACCACGACCGGGCAGGGCGCGTGATACAGCAGGTGCTGGCTGGTCGAGCCCAGCACGAGGGCGCGGAACCCGCCCCGGCCACGGCTGCCGACGACCAGCAGCCGGGCGTGCTCGGCGTGGCGCAGCAGGGCGCGGGCCGGGCGGTCGTGCACCACCTCGCGCGTGACGCGGACGTCCGGGTACTCCTGCCCCCAGCCGGCGAGCCGCTCCGCGAGCAGCTCCTCGGCCTGCTGCTCGACGGGTGCCAGGTCCAGCAGGCCCGCACTGGTGGCGACCGCGGTCTCGACCAGGAGGTCGGTCCACGCGTGCACGGCCACCAGCTCGGCGCCGCGCGCGGCCGCCTCCGCGAAGGCGAACGCGATGGCGGCCTCGCCGGTGGGCGTGCCGTCGACACCCACGACGACCGGGCCCGCGGTCTCCTCGTACGCGCCGCGGACGACCACGACCGGGCACCGCGCGCGACCGGCGAGCCCCACCGCCGTCGAGCCGACCAGCAGGCCGGTGAACCCGCCGAGCCCGCGGCTGCCGAGAACGACGAGCGCGGCGTCGCGGGACTCCCGCACCAGCGTGGTCACCGGCGACGCCTCCACCAGCACGGCGTCGACGGACAGTCCGGGGCCGGCCTGCGCGGCCACCGCGCTCGCCTGGTCGAGCCACTCCCGGCCGCGGTCGCGCATCGCGGTGTGCAGGGTTCGCGGGTCGACCGCGCGCGGCGCGTAGGAGGTGAGCGGCACGAAGGTGTGCACGAGCCGGAGCGGGACACCGCGCCGCCCGGCGTCCTCGGCGGCCCACCGCACTGCGCGCAGGGCGCTGTCCGACCCGTCCACCCCGACCACCACACGCCGGCCCGGCACGTTGCTCGCCATCATGCGACCATCGTCGGCCATCTCCTGCTTCCGCGCAGCGGATGGGCGGACACCGGTCGGTCGTCCGGGCCCACAGTCCACACTGGACTCACGGTTGGTCCACGTGGGTAGTTCTCGCCTGCCGTGCACCGCCAGCGCGATGCCGGCGCCGAACGCGGCCAGCAGCAGCGCGGCGAGGATGTACCCGGCGAACCGAGCCGGCGGAGCCACGAGCAGCACCGCGGTGATCGCCTCCGCCGCCACGACCGCGGCCGCGAGCAGCGCGCGGGCGAACAGGTCGAGCACGCAAGCCTCCGGATGGTCTGGGAACGACGGCGGGGGTGCGGGAGGCGCCTGTTGCAGCACCGACCGGTGCTCCGGCACGCACGCACCGGCGTCGACCTTCGGTGGCACCAGGCCGGCCAGCCGCTCGCTCGCACGGCGCAGGACTCGCCTCCTGGTTCGCTCCCTTCCCTCGGAATACCGACGTGGACGGGCCTCACGCTGGCCGCCCGGGAGCGGGAACGGAAGGTGGTCGGACAAGCTCGGACAACCTCGGACTGGGGCGTCTGGCACCATCGGCGCAGCACCACCACGAAGGAGCCGAACCGCCGTGCGGATCGTTGTCGACGACCTGTCCGGACCCGAGATCGCGACGTTCCTCGACGAGCACGTCCGGGAGATGCGCTCGATCACGCCGCTGGAGAGCAAGCACGCCCTGGACCTCGACGGGCTGCGCCGGCCGGAGGTCACGTTCTGGTCCGTGCTGGACGGTGCCACGGTCGTCGGCTGCGGCGCGATCCAGCGGCTGGACGACGCCCACGCCGAAGTGAAGTCGATGCGCACCGCACCGGCCCGCAAGCGCGGCGGCATCGCCTCCCTGGTGCTGCGGCACATCATCGAGGAGGCCCGCCGGATGGGCTTCACGCGGCTGAGCCTGGAGACCGGCTCGGCCGAGTTCTTCCGCCCCGCCCGGGCCCTGTACGAGAAGTTCGGCTTCACCTACTGCGAGCCGTTCGCCGGCTACCGGCCCGACCCGCACAGCGCCTTCATGACGCTCGCCCTGTGAGCCCGTGCGGGTTCACCCCACGGGCAAGCGAGCGGTGTCGAGAATGGCGGCATGACCCCGGTACCACGAGCCGCCGCACCGGACACGCGGGTACTGCCGGACGCGGAGGCCGCCGCCTACGCCGGGTGGTTCGCCTGCCTGTCCGAGCCGGCCCGGGGTCCGGCTGTTGCACGCGGTCGCCACCACGCCGGGCGGGATCGGCGTGGTGGCGCTCGCGGAGCTGCTCGGCATCGGTGAGTCCAGCTGCGCGCACCACGTCCGCGTGCTCGCCGACGCCGGCTTCCTGGTGGCGCACGGCGCGGACCGGATCACCGTCGAGCAGTCCCGCCGAGACGGTCTGCGCCACGCCGCGGACGCCGTGACGGGCGCGCTCGCCGCCCGCCCCCGCTACCCCACCGACGTGCCGTCCGACGTCACCGTCCGCGCCCTCGAGCCGCGCGACTGGCCCGCGGTGCGCCGCATCTACGCCGAGGGCATCGCAACCGGCATCGCCACCTTCGAGACCACCGTGCCCAGCCGCGAGAGCCTCGACGCGAAGTGGCTGCCCGAGGTGTTTCGCATATGTCGCCGAGCTCGACGACGAGCCGGGCGAGGTCGCGGGCTGGACCGCGCTGTACCCGGTGTCGCTCCGCGAGTGCTACGCCGGTGTGGCCGAGACCGCCATCTACGTCGCCGGCGGCGCATGCGGCCGCGGGGTGGGCAAGGCGTTGATCCGCAAGCAGGTCATGGCCGCGGACGAGGCCGGCCTGTGGACCCTGCAGAGCGCGATCTTCACCGAGAACCGGGCGAGCATCGCGCGGCTGGACGGCGTGTGGCACGACACCGTCTTCATCGAACGCCGCGCGTGACGCCGACCGGTCAGCGGACGCGGCGGCCGGTCTCGCGGCAGGAGTAGCCGCCGAGGGCCTCCACCCCGGCACGGAAGTCCTCGCGGTCCAACAGTGTCCACAGTGGAGCAAGCAGCGGACCGGCCAGCTCGTCGGTGCGGACGACGAGGTCGTAGGGCTCCTGGGCCACCGGGACGAAGTCCAGGCCGAACGCGCGGGCCGCGGCGAGGATGCCCATGCCCACGTCCGCGCTGCCTGCGGCCACGGCCGCCGCGACCGCGAGGTGGGTGTGCTCCTCCCGCTGGTAGCCGGCGACCCCGGTGGGGTCGATGCCGCCACCGGCGAGCTCGTGATCCAGCAGCGCACGCGTTCCCGCGCCGCGCTGCCGGTTGACGTAGCGGACCCCGGGACGGGTCAGGGAGCCGATCCCGGTCAGCCCCAGCGGGTTGCCCGGCGCCACGATCAGCCCCTGGTCGCGGTGGACCAGCCGGACCACCGCGACGTCCGCGTCCACGCCGAGCAGTCTGTCCACATAGGGCAGCGTGTACTCGCCGGTGGCCGGGTCCAGCAGGTGCGAGCCGGCGAGGTGGCACAGGCCGTCGCGGAGGGCGACGAGGCCGCCGAGGGAGCCGACGTTGGACGATGCCAGCGTGATCAGCGGGTCGGCGGCGCGCAGAGCGGACGCGGCGAGGTCGAGCACCAGGTCGTGCGAGCCGATCACGACGATGGTGCGGTCGATCTCGCCGAGGCCCCGCAACAGCTCCACCGCCACCTCGGCCCCGGCGTGTCGACCCTCCACACCGGACGGTACGACGAGCAGCCCGTCCGCGCGCACGAGCGAGGTGAGCACGCCCGCGCCGCGCGGCAGCGGGGTGGCCACGACCTGGTCCCCCACCCGCCCCAGCCGCACCCGGACCCAGTCGTCCATGCCGATGGCGGACGGCAGCTTCCTGGCCAGCCGGGCGGTCGCGGCCGGGCGCTCGCGGGGGGCGGCTCCCTCGAGCTCGGCGAGCACCGGGGCGACGAAGATGTCGAACGTGAGCGCCGCCGACACCGGGTAGCCGGGCACGCCGACGACGGGAGTCGTGCCGACCGTGCCGAGCACGACGGGATGGCCCGGGCGCACGGCGACCCCGTGCACGGCGAGCGTGCCCGCACCGGCGACCACGCGGGCGGTGTAGTCGTCGCGGCCGGCGCTGGAGCCCGCGACGAGCAGGACGAGGTCTGCCTCGCCGGCCGCCGCCCGCAGCGCGGCGGTGATGGCGGCCGGGTCGTCCGGGACGATCTCGCCGACCCGGGACTCGCAGCCGGCCTCGCGCGCCTGCGCGGCCAGCATCAGGGAGTTCGTGTCGAGGATGTCGCCCGGGCCGAGGTCAGCGCCGATCGGGCGGATCTCGTCCCCGGTGGGCACGATCGCGACCACCGGGGCACGCCGGACGGCGAGCTCGGTGACCCCCGCGGCGGCACAGGCGGCGGCGTCGACCGGGCGGAGCCGGTGGCCCTCCGGCAGCAGCAGCTCGGCCGCGCTGATGTCCTCGCCGATCGAGCGGACGTGCTGGTAGGGCGGGACCGCCGCGCGCAGCTCCGCCTTGCCGTCGCCGGTCCGGTGCACCTGCTCGCGCATGACCACCGCGTCGTAGCCGGCGGGCAGCGGGTCGCCGGTGTCGACGACCTCGAAGTCGGCCAGGAGCACGGGCGTGGTCTCGCTCGCGCCGACCGTGTCCGCGGCCCGGACCGCGATGCCGTCCATCCCGGCCGAGTCGAACGCGGGCGAGGACCGCCGCGCCCACACCGGCTCGGCGCTCACCCGTCCCATGACCGACCCGACCGGCACCCGGAGGGTGCCGACCCGGGCGGGGCAGCCAGCCGCCGCGCGGGCCTCGCGCCACGCCGCGAGGGCCTCGGCGGCGGGCACGTCGGAGACGAAGGGGCTCTCCGGGCTCATCGGTACAGCACGACCTCGACCTCGCTGCCCGCGTCCAGACCGGTGGCCGGCTCCGGGACGAGCACGTACCCGTCGGCCCGGGTCAGCACGGACAGCAGCGCGGACGGCCCGAACAGCGGCTCGGCCACCCCGTCGCGGACCGTCACCTGGACCACGTCGAGCCGCCCGGCCGCGGAGGCGAGGTCGCGCGAGAGCCGGGCCCGGGCGCTCGGCGACGGCGGCGGTCGCTGGCAGCCGGACAGCCGCCACAGCAACGGCGTGCCGACCTGACCGAACACCACGAGCGCGGACAGCGGGTTGCCGGGCAGCCCGATCAGCGGGATCCCGCCGCAGTCGGCCAGCAGCGTCGGCTTCCCCGGCTTGATCGCGAGCCCGTGGCACCAGATCTCGCCGACGGCGGCCACGGCGCCCGCGGTCTCGTCCCGCGTGCCGACCGACGAGCCCGCCGACACCACCACGAGGTCGGACCCGGGCAGCACCTCGGTCAGCCTGGCCTTCAGCGCGCCCGGCTCGTCGCCGACGATGCCCGCGAGAACCGGCTCGCCGCCGGCGTCGGCCACCAGGCCGGCCAGCGCGGCGGCCGTCGCGTCGCGCACCTGGCCCGGCGCCGGCGACCGGACCTGCGGCGGCACGACCTCGTCACCGGTCGAGATGATCGCCACCCGCGGCCTGGTGTGCACCGCGACGTTCGTGACGCCGGCGGCGGCCAGCAGCCCGAGGTCCGGCGCGCGTAGCGGGCGGCCGGCGGGCACCAGCTCGGCGCCGGCCGCGACGTCCTCGTCCGCGCGGACCACCCCGCCGCCCGGTGCGACCGGCCGGGTGATCTCGATCGTGCCGGGCATCGTCTCGGCCGTGTACTCGACCATCACCACCGCGTCCGCGCCCGCGGGCAGCAC
Source organism: Actinophytocola sp. (assembly GCF_050699935.1). Lineage (NCBI taxonomy): Bacteria > Bacillati > Actinomycetota > Actinomycetes > Pseudonocardiales > Pseudonocardiaceae > Actinophytocola > Actinophytocola sp. The sequence goes on along the minus strand of NZ_JBOHGB010000019.1, from coordinate 55,598 downwards.
GCCCCCGGTCGGCATCGCGACGCAGCCTCCCGGCCGAACCGCGACCGTGGGCTCCTCGCCCATCCGCACCGCACCCAACAGGTCCACATAGGACGGCAGCCCGTCGGAGGCGCCATAGGTGTCCGCGGCCCGCACCGCATAGCCGTCCACAGTAGAGCGAGCGAACCCGGGCAACGGGTCCGGCGCGGTGACCGGTTCGGCGGGCACCCGGTGCAGCGCGGCGGCGAGCGGGACGTCCTCGACGGGGGTGCGGTGCGCGGGGCGGAACCCCGCAAGGGCCTCGGTGACGGTGCGGGCGGTGAAGAACTCCCTACCGCTCAACGATTCTCCAGGCCCAGCACGGAGATCACGGGCCCGAGCGCGACCTGGCCCAGACCGCAGATCGACGTCTTGCGCATGGCCTCCTCCAGCTCCCGCAGCCGTGCCCGCCGCGCTCCATCGAGCGAGTCCAGCGAGGAACCGGAGTCCAGCACCTCCCGCAGCATCGCATGGGCCTTGGTGGACCCCACCCGGCACGGCACGCACTTGCCGCAGGACTCGTCGCGGAAGAAGCGCAGCACGTTGGTGGAGGCGGCCAGCAGGTCGGTGCCCTCGGCCAGCACCACCAGCGCACCCGAGCCGAGCATCGTGCCGGCCTCCGCGAGCGTGCCGAAGTCCAGTGCGAGGTCGAGCCGGTCCGGCCCGATGAAGTTCGACGACGCCCCGCCCGGCTGCACCGCCCCGACCGGACGCCCGTCGAGCACGCCCCCGGCGGTGTCGATCAGCGAGCGGACCGTGGTGCCCATCGGCACGCAGTACACCCCGGGGTTCGCCACGTGACCGGACACGGCGAAGAACTTCCAGCCGACCGAGTCGCCGAGCCCCTGGTCCCGCCACCAGTCCGCGCCGCGCCGCACGATGACCGGCACGTCGGCGAACGTCTCCACCGAGTTCATCAGCGTGGGCCGGCCGTGCAGCCCGTACGTGCCCGGGAAGGGCGGCTTGTTCCGCGGCTCGCCCCGGTGGCCCTCCATGCACTCCAGCAGCGCGGTCTCCTCGCCGAGGATGTAGCCGCCCGGCGAGACGAAGACGTCGAGCTCCAGCCGCCGGCCGCTGCCGCAGGCGTCCGGGCCGATCACGCCGGCCTCGCGCAGCGCGGCGATCTCCGCCCGCAGCACGCGTTCCTCCGGCCCGTACTCGTGGCGGATGAACACCCAGCCCTGCTCCGCGCCGACCACGGCCATGCCCAGCAGCAGCCCCTCGAGGACCAGGTGCGGCTGGTCGGCGAGGATCTGCCGGTCCTTGAACGTGCCCGGCTCGGACTCGTCGGCGTTGCAGACGGCGTACTTGACAGCGCCGTCGGCACCGTCGTCGGTGCCGGCGACCAGCTCCCACTTCTTGCCCGTGGGGAACCCGGCGCCGCCCATCCCGCGCAGCCCGGAGGCCGACAGCGTCGCCACGACGTCGTCGGCACGCACCTCGCCCGCCAGCAGGGCCCGCAGCGCCGCGTACCGATCGGCGACCCCGGACCCGGCCGGGTACGGGTCGTTGGGCCACGGCTCGGTGCGCACGGTCGCGGCGGCCTCGCCCACCCCGTCGTCCCGTGCCGCCGCCACCAGTGAGTCCACATCGGACACCGGGGTGGGGTGCTCGTTGACCGCCGCGGCCGGCGCCACGTCACAGCGCCCGAGGCAGGACACCTCGACCAGCTCGACATCGGCGTCCTCGCCGTAGCGGGCCCGCAGCTCAGCGAGCCGCTCCTCGCCGGAGCGCGCCCAGCAGGACAGGTCGTGGCAGACGTGCAGCGCGACCTTGGCCGGCGGCGTCGTGCGGAAGTGCGGGTAGAACGAGACGAGGCCCTCGATCTCGTACCGCGGTCGCCGCGCCTCGCGGGCCAGCTCCTCCAGCTCCTCGCGCGGCAGCCAGCCCAGCCGGGCCTGGATCGCGTTGAGCGCGGGGATCAGCGACGGCCCGGGGAACTTCCCCGCGCGCGCCTCCACACCCGCAACGCGACGGGTCTGTCCCGCCTCCCCGGAATTAACCCTTGTAGTCACCATGGGCGGATACCGTCCAGTTCGGCTCGTACTTGTGGCTGAGTTGCATCCCGTTCCCCTTGGGTGCGGTTGGCACACGTCATTCCTGCACCCCTACAACCGTCGCGGGCGGTGTGTGATCCGCGCCCAGGGCCTCCACCTGGACCGCGCAGAACTTGAACTCGGGAATCTTGCCGTACGGGTCGATCTCGTCGATCGTCAGCAGGTTCGCCGCCGCCTCCCGGAAGTGAAACGGGATGAAGCAGTTGCCCAGCTGCTCGCGGTGCGACACCCGCACCAGTAACTCGATCACGCCGCGTCGGGACCGCACCCGGACCAGCTCGCCGTGCGCGAGCCCGCGGTCGGCGGCGTCCTTGGGGTGCAGGTAGACCTCGGCGACCGGGGCGATCGTGTCCAGCGCGAAGGACCGGCGGGTCATCGAGCCGGTGTGCCAGTGCTCCAGCAGCCGGCCGGTGTTGAGCACCAGCGGGTACTCCGCGTCCGGCAGCTCCTTCGCGGGCAGCCACTGCGCCGGCACGAGGTGGGCGAGCCCGTCGTCGGTGTTGAACCGCTCGTCGAACATCACCACGGTCCCGTCGGTGTGCTCGGGGTCGTCGTTCGGGTACAGCTTGCCGGACAGCCCGAGGTTGTCGTGGCGCAGGTTGGCGTACGACGGCATGAGCGCCACCATCTCGTCGAACACCTCGCTCGGCGAGGAGTACGACCAGTCCAGCCCGATCCGCCGCGCGATGTCCTGGACGATCTCCCAGTCCACCCGCGCCTGGCCCGGCGGGTCCATCACCTTGCGGCCGAGCTGCACCCGGCGGTCGGTGTTGGTGTAGCTGCCGTCCTTCTCCAGGTAGGACGACGCCGGCAGGATCACGTCGGCGAACTCGGCGGTCTCGGTGAGGAAGATGTCCTGCACCACCAGGAAGTCCAGCGCCGACAGGGCCTTGCGCACCTTGTTGATGTTCGGGTCGGACAGGAACGGGTTCTCGCCCAGCATGTACATGCCGCGCACCCCGCCCGGTTTGAGCGCCGAGCCGACGATCTCGGTGACCGTCAGGCCGCGCTTCGGGTCGAGCTTCGCGCCCCAGGCCCGCTCGAACCGCTCCCGCGTGCCGTCCTTGTGCACGCCCTGGTAGTCCGGGTAGAACATCGGGATCAGGCCGGCGTCGGACGCGCCCTGCACGTTGTTCTGCCCGCGCAGCGGGTGCAGCCCGGTGCCGGGCCGGCCGACGTTGCCGGTGATCGAGCACAGCGCGATCAGGCAGCGGGCGTTGTCGGTGCCGGTGGTGTGCTGGGAGATGCCCATCCCCCAGTAGATGACGCCGGCTTTCGCCTCGCCCCACTCCCGGGCGACCTCGCGGATCAGGCCCGGGTCCACGCCGGTGATCTGCGCGGCTCGCTCCGGCGGGTAGTCCGCGACCGTGCGCGCCAGCTCCTCGTAGTTCGACACGCGCGCCGCGATGAAGTCCCGGTCGATGAGCCCGAGGCGGATCACCTCGTGCATGAGCGCGTTGTAGAACGCCACATCCGTGCCGGGCTTGACCTGGCAGTAGTAGTCGGCGTGCTCGGCGACCGTGCTGGCTCGCGGGTCGACGTAGACGATCTTCGTGCCGTTTCGGCGGGCCTGCTTGAAGAATGAGCTCGCGACCGGGTGGTTGGCGGTCGGGTTCGAGCCGGTGATGATCACGACGTCGGCGTTGGCGACGTCGCCGTAGGTGGTGGACACCGCCCCGGAGCCGACGCCCTCGAACAGCGCCGCGACCGACGACGCGTGGCACAGCCGGGTGCAGTGGTCGACGTTGTTGGTGCCGAACCCGACGCGGATCAGCTTCTGGAAGAGGTAGGCCTCCTCGTTGGAGCACTTCGCCGAGCCGAACCCGGCGATCGCGCCCGGCCCGCCCTCGGCGTGGATCTCCCGCAGCCGCCGCGCGACGAGGTCGAGCGCCTCCTCCCAGGTGGCCTCCCGGAAGTGCGGCATGACCTCGTCGTAGTCCACGAGCCCGCCCGGCTTGCGGCGCCCGTCGCGGCCCTTCTTCCCGCCGCCGCGATCGCCGCCGTCGACCCGGCGGTCGGCGGACATGTCACCGCGCACGTCCGCGGACAGCGGGCCCTTCGGGTAGGCCTCCTCCGTGCGGATCAGCGGCACGGTCAGCCGCTGCGGGGAGGCCGCGTAGTCCCAGCCGTAGCGGCCCTTGACGCACAGCCGGCTCTGCGAACCCGGCTGGTCGCGGCCCTCGGCGAACGCGATCGCGCCCCGCTCCCGGTCCACGTAGTAGGTGAGCGCGCAGCCGACGCCGCAGTACGGGCACACGCTGTCGACCGCGTCCAGCCGCTCGCGCGGCTGGATCGGGATGTTGTTGATGGGCTTGTTGGTCAGCGCGCCGGTCGGGCAGGCCTGCACGCACTCGCCGCAGGTCACGCACGAGCTCGCGCCCATGGGGTCGTCGAGGTCGAACGCGATGCGGGTCGAGTAGCCCTTGCCGGAGCGGCCGATGACGTCGTTGCCCTGGATGTCGTCGCACGCGCGGACACAGCGGTCGCAGAGGATGCAGGCGTCGTGGTTGACGTCGATGACCGGGTTCGACGAGTCGTGGCCCCGCCCGGAACCACACGGCAGGTCGGTGGTCTCGCGGGCGGCGTCGAACCGGTCGGCCAGGTCCAGCAGCAGGTTGTCGCCGGTGGTCGTCTGCTTCGGGTCCTCGGCCCTCGGCGGCTGGTCGGAGATCAGCAGCTCGGTCAGCACGGCCCGGTTGCGCTCCAGGTCCTCGGTGTCGGTCCGGACCGTCATGCCGTCCTCGCACGGGCGCACGCATGCGGCGGCGAAGACCCGCGCGCCGGTGTCGACCACGCACATCCGGCAGACGCCGACCGGGTCGTAGCGTTCGTCGTGGCACAGCACGGGAATGTCGACGCCGACCCGCTTGGCGGCGTCGTAGATCGTGGTGCCCTCCGGCACCGTCACCGAACGGCCGTCGATCTCGGCCGTCACCGTCCGAACGGCCGTGCTCGCCTCGTCGAGAGTCGTCATCCTCGCTCCGTCCTCGGTATTGCATACAGCATACCGTTCGCGCCCGCTGCCCGTGGTGCCGGCCTGGAAGGACGCCTTTCGGACATTGAGCGCCAGGAAGGCGTCCTTCCAGGCGCACGTGGCCGACGCTAGGCGTCGAGTAGAAGATCCGCTAGGTCCGCCGGAACCACCTTGCCTTCCTCGTCCAGCCCGCGTGCCGCGTAGTAGCCGGAGACCATCGACCACAGCCGGTCGGCGCTCAGCTCGGCGCTGCGTCCGGAGCCCAGCTCCAGCGGTGTCGCGAGCATCCGCGCGGGCAGCGTGTCGTCGGCCGCGGTGGCGCCTTCCCGCAGGTTGAACGCCCGCTTCGCCCGCACGATCCGGCGCGCGGCGCCGCGCAACTCGCCCGCGTCGAGGTCCCAGCCGGTGACCAGCGCGAGCAGCCTGGCCCACTCGGTGAAGGGGTCCTCGAACACGCCGCGGAGGAACTTGCACAAGATCATCGAGTCCATGACCGCGGCCCGGTCTTCGGTGTCGACGGCCGCGGCCACGTGTGCGGCGCCGCCGTCGAAGCGGTCCAGCCGCCCGGACAGGTCGGCCTCGTAGGCGCCAGAACGGTTGTGGTCGGCACCGCGGGCGTTCACGGCGAGGCCGAGTGCCATGGACTGCAGGCTGCGTGGCTCGTAGCCGGGCAGCTCGAGCCCCTTGACCTGCGGCGCGAAGTCGATCGAGCCCTGGCCGACCAGCGCGGCCGCGTGGCGTGAGCCGTGCGCGAGCAGCTCCCCCAGGCCCGCCTTGCGCTCGCCGATCTCCTCGAGCGCCCGCAGCAGCGCCGCGCCGTCGCCGAAGCGCAGCCACGGCGCGTCGATGAGGCCCTTCTCCACGCACTCCATGGCCCAGGCGATCGTGCCGCCGGCGGAGATCGTGTCGATGCCCAGCTCGTCGCAGCGCGCGCTGGCGGCGAACACGTCGTCGGGGTCGGACACCCCGCACAGCGGGCCGAGCGCGAACACGTTCTCGTACTCCATCCGCTGGCTGCCGCCGCCCTTGCGAGCGTAGATGTGCTCGCAGCCGATGGAGCAGGACGCGCAGCTGTTGCGGGCCACGCCACGCAGCTCGTGCAGCTCCTCGGCCGCGAGCCGGGGCGCGTCGTCGAACGTGGCGGCGGTGAAGTTGCGGGTGGGCAGCGTGCTGACCGCGTTGAACGCCAGCAGGTTCGCGAGCGTGCCCAGCTCGCGGTACTTGGCGGTGGCCGGGCCGAAGCTGCGCTTGCGCAGGTCGCGGGCGGCGGCGAGGACGCCGGCCTGGTCGGCGACGCCCACCTTGGTCGCCGACTTCACCAGTACCGCCTTGATGTTCTTGGCGCCCAGCACCGCGCCGAGTCCCCCGCGTCCGGCGTGCCGGCCGTCGTGGCTGATCGTCGCGTACCGCACGCCCCGCTCGCCGGCCGGCCCGATGGCCGCCGTTCGCCAGCCACGCCCGAACCGTTGCCGCGCCAGGGTTTCCGTCTCGGCGGCCGGCAGCCCGGCGAGCTCCGGCGCGGGCTCGAGGCGGGCACCGTCACCGTCCACGAGGAGCACGGACAGCTCGTCCGCACGGCCGCGGATCACGATCGCGTCGTGGCCGGTGAGCTTGCCGGCGATGGCGAACTGGCTGGACGCGAGCGCGTCGGTGAGCAGCCCGGTCAGCGGCGACTTCGCGACGACGGCGAACTTGGCGCTGGTGGTCAGCGGGGTGCCGACGAGCGAGGAGAACACGAACGCCAGCGGCGCGGCCGGGTCGAGTGGGTCGACGCGCGGCGGGGCGAGCCGGTGCAGGAGCCACGTGCCGAGGCCGACGCCACCGAGGTAGGAGCGCAGCACCCGGTCTTCCAGCTCCAGGGGCGTACCCGTCGCCGCGCGGCCGCCGGCACCGACACCCACGTCCCCGCCGATGTCCACGACCAGCGCGCGTCCGAAGAAGCCACCCGACGCCATACCCCGACTGTATGCCTCATCCACCGGCGTCGGCCGACAGGAAGGCCAGGGTGTCCCCCGCGACGAGCGGCTGCCGCCCGTCGCCAGTCATCTGGTCCCCGTTGAGCGCGGCCACGACGTGCCGGTCGAGGGTGAGCCCGACCCGCTCGGCCGCCTCCCCGATCGTCGCCGCGCGTACCCGGTGCGGCCGGTGCCCGCCGTTCTTCGCCAGCGCGCCGAACCGCTCGACCACGACCTCCGGCGGCTCGCGGTCCTGAGCCGCCCGGTAGTCCCGCGGGGTGTTGACGTTCACCACGGACTCCAGCTCCGGGTCGAGCCGTGCCAGCGCGGCGTCGGCGAGCAGCTCCGCGTCATCGAGCCGGCACACCGCGCAGTGCTCGAACAGCATGCCCGGGCGCAGCTGCCCCTCGCCCAGCAGCTCGCCGATCAGCCCGGCGAGGCTCGTGCGGTAGGCCGCGGCGAGCGGCTGCCGGTACCCGCGCGCCACGGGCAGCACGACGTCGACGCCGTCGGTCAGCGCGCGCAGCACCCGCCGGACGTACGCCGGGTGCAGGAACGGCAGGTCGGTGGAGCAGACGAACGCGCCCCCGGCCCGGTCCGCGACCGCGGCGAGCCCGCGCGCGAGACCCTGCATCGGGCCCAGCCCCTCGACGGGATCCTCGACCACGGTGACACCGGCGGGCAGGTCCGGCAGCCGCTGCCCGGGCGCGGCAACGACGACGACGGGCCCGTCGACGGTCCGCGCGAGCACGGCCGTCGCGCGGTAGAGCAGCGTCGAGCCGTGCCAGGCCAGCCAGGCCTTCGGCTCTCCCATCCGGGTGGAGCGCCCGCCCGCGAGCACGACGCCCGCCGAAGTCGCCATGTCCGCGAGAATAGCGCGTGGAAGGACGCCTTACGGACGTCGAGCGTCCGTAAGGCGTCCTTCCAGGCGGTTAGGCTTCGGCCTTCGAGAGTGTCCACTCCGGACGGACGTAGTGGCAGGTGTAGCCGCCCGGGTGCTTCTCGAGGTAGTCCTGGTGCTCGGACTCGGCGTCCCAGAACGTCCAGTCGCCGGACAGCTCGGTCACGACCTCGGCGGGCCAGCGCCCGGACGCGTTCACGTCGGCGATCGTGGCCTCCGCGATCCGGCGCTGCTCGTCGCCCGAGTAGAAGATCGCCGACCGGTAGCTGGTGCCGATGTCGTTGCCCTGCCGGTTCCTCGTCGTCGGGTCGTGGATCTGGAAGAAGAACTCCAGCAGCGCCCGGTAGCTGGTCACCGCCGGGTCGAAGACGATCTCGATGGCCTCCGCGTGCCCGTGGTGGTCGCGGTAGGTCGGGTTGAGCACCTCGCCGCCGGTGTAGCCGACGCGGGTGGATGCCACCCCCGGCTGCTTGCGGATCAGGTCCTGCATCCCCCAGAAGCAGCCGCCGGCGAGGACGGCCCGTTCGGTCGACGTGGTCATGGCTCTCTCCTTCTCGTCATGCCGTTCAGCGCCCGGCGGTGGCGTGCCCTTACCCGGCGGTGTGCCAACTCACAGCCGATGCCGGCTCACGAGCCCGCGCGGCGTGCGGCGGCGGACGAGCAGGGCACCCACCGCGAGCCCGGCGGCGGCCGAGCCCAGCACGACCCAGATCCACAATGGCACGATGTCCCCGCCATCGCCGGCGCGCCTGCCGGCGATGGCGGTCAACGCGGTCGGCTCCGCGGCCGCGGTCGCCGGCCGGCTCGCAACCGGCTCGGTCAGCGTGAAGCTCACGGTGCCGCGGACGGGATCGTCACCGGACGCGATCGTGTAGCGGGCGATGCACGGCCCGGCCGGCCCGGACGAGTTCACCGGCATGGTCAGGGTGTTGCCCTCGGCCGTGATCTCCCCGACCGTCCAGGCGACGCGGTCGGCACCGGTCACGAAGATGACGACCAGCTCGGGGTCGACGGGCTCGCTGAACGTCAGCGTGATCCGCTCCGGCGCGGCCGCGAGCGCGGCGCCCTCGGCCGGGTCGCTGCCGGTGAGCGTGATGTCGGCCGCCGTGCCCGCCGCCGTGCCCGGCGCCGTGCCCAGTGCGGCCAGGACGGCGGAGACGACCACGGCGACTGCCACTCGCTTCACGATCAGAACCGTCCTCCACCGGCCGCACCGACCCGAACGACGACGGATGGTAGTCGCCCGCACGCACCCGGCGCGGCGGTAACGTGCCGGACGGCGGTGAGTACCGCCTGCCGACGGGAGGGCCTGATGGCAGTGACCGACCGCGGGCCGACCGGCCTGCTGAGAATCGTGCTGCGCGCCCCGATCTGGCTCTACCGGGCCGGGTTGGGCCGGCTGGCCGGCCATCGGCTGCTCTACCTCGCCCACCGCGGCCGGCGCACGGGAGCACGCCGCGAGGTCGTGGTCGAGACCGTGCGGTTCGACCCGGCCGTCCCCGAGGCGGTCGTGGTGGCCGCGTGGGGCAAGAACCCGGACTGGTACCGCAACCTCCATGCCTCCCCCGCGCTCGAGGTACGCATCGGCGCGCACCGCTGGCCCGGCCCGGACCATCGCTTCCTCGACGCCGACGAGACGCTGGGCGTCCTGCTGGCCTACCGGCGGGCGCACCCGCACGCGTGGAAACGCCTCGCCCCGCTGCTCGGCTTCCCGACCGACCCGGCGGATCCCCGATGGCCGGAGGTCGCCGCCCGGGTGCACGCGATCGCGTTCACTCCACACCGGACGGACGGGTGAGGCGTCAGGCGAAGGCGAAGTAACGCAGCCACAGGTACGGCGCCGCGAGCGCGATCGTGAACAACGTGACGATCGCTCCCTTGCGGGTGAACGCCCAGAACGAGATCGGATGCCCGGCACGCTTGGCGATCCCGAGCACCACCACGTTCGCGCTCGCCCCGACCGCGGTCAGGTTCCCACCGAAGTCCGCGCCGAGCGCCAGCGACCACCACAGTGCCTCGGCATGCACCGGGTTCGCGATGCTCCCCGACAGCTCCAACACCAGCGGACTCATCGTCGCCACGTACGGAATGTTGTCGATCACACCCGACAACAGCGCCGACACCACCAGGATCAGCATGACCGCGAGCAACGCGTTGCCACCCGTGGCCTCGGTGACCAGCCCGGCCAACTCGCCGATCACACCCGTGTGCACCAACGCACCGACCATGATGAACAGCCCGGCGAAGAACAGCAGCGTCTCCCACTCCACACTGGCCAGGTAGTGCTCGGGCCGGCTGCGTGAGATGAGCACCAGCACCCCGGCGCCGAGCAACGCCACGACCGCCGGCTCCATGTGCAGCGCGGAGTGCAGCACGAACGCGACGAACACACCGGTCAGCACGATGCCGCACTTGACCAGCAGGCAGACGTCCTGAATGGCCTCCCGTTCGGTCAGCGCCATGATGTCGGCCACCCGCTCCGGGTCCGCGGTGAACGAGCCCCGGAACAGCCACGGCAGCACGATCATGAACGCCGCCACCGCCACGATCACGATCGGTGCCATGTGCACCAGGAAGTCGTTGAAGGACAGATCCGCCCGGCTGGCGATGATGATGTTGGGTGGATCACCGATCAGCGTCGCCGCACCGCCGATGTTCGACGCGAGCACCTCCGCGATCAGGAACGGGATGGGGCTGATCGCCAACCGGTCGCACACCAGCAGCGTCACCGGGGCGATCAGCAGGACCGTGGTCACGTTGTCCAGCAGGGCCGAGGCGACCGCGGTGATCAGCACCAGCAGCATCATGATCCGCAGCGGCGAACCCTTCGCGCGCTTGGCCGCCCAGATCGCGACGTACTCGAAGACACCGGTGCGCCGCAGGACGCCGACGATGATCATCATGCCGAGCAGCAGGAAGATGACGTCCCAGTCGACACCGGTGTCGTGAGAGAAGAACGCCTCGTCCGAGCTCACCACACCGAGCCCGAGGACGAGGCCCGCGCCGCCCAGCGCGGCGGCGGTCTTGTGCACGCGCTCCGTCGCGATGAGCACGTAGGCAGCCACGAAGACGGCGACCGCGATCCAGGCACTCATGCCGAGTACTCCGTCCGATTCGAGTCAAGCCCACCCCGGGCCGGGGTGGGCTGCCGACCAGACTTCCCGGCACTCCGCATCACAACATGGCGTATCGACCGCCGAGAAGCAAATCGTCCACAGTAGGCGGATCGCGCGCTACCGGCGCATCGTAGGGCACGGTGGTGGCGGTGTGCGGGACGTCTGGTCGGCGGCCGTTCTGGGTCGGCCCGCCGATCCCGGAGCCGTACCCGCGCCGACGCCCGAACAGACGTAGTCTGCGTGCGTGCATGCGAACGAGATGGCCGAGGAATTCCCCGTGGTCAGCGTGGAGGCCGATGCCTGGGACGCCGTTACCCAGCTGGCGGAACGCCGGCTGCCCGGCCTCGTGGTCACCGACTCCGGGGGCAAGCCGCTGTCGATCCTGCCCGCCTCCCAGGTCGTGCGGATCCTGGTACCGACCTACGTGCAGGACGACCCGTCCCTGGCCGGGGTGCTGTCGGAGTCGATGGCCGACCGGGTGGCGGACAAGCTGCGCGGGAAGAAGGTGGGCGCGCTGATCCCGGAGGACGTGCCGGAGCTCGCGGTGGTGAACGACGACGACACGCTCGTCGAGGTGGCCGCCGTGATGGCCCGGCTGCGCTGCCCGCTGGCCGCGGTCACGCGCGGCGACGAGCTGGTCGGCGTGATCACCGCGTCGCGGTTGCTGCAGCTCGCGCTCGCCCCGCCGGCGTAGTGCGGGTTCCCGGAGCGGATCCCAGGACGCGGGCCTTGTCCAACATGGACCGTCTGGGACGATCGTCGCGCGGCTACCCGAGGCGAGTCGGGTCGACATCGAGGCGTGGGGCGGCGAGCCGACGTTCCGCGTGCGTGGCAGGAACTTCGTGTTCGCGAGCCACGACGCCACGGGCATCACCGTCGATCACACTCGGCCGGGAGGACCAAAGCTGATCACCACCGAACGGCCACGCCACCCGGACGCGGGTCAGACGAGTGGCGTGGCCGGGGGTGGTGGCACTCAGGCGGTCGTCCAGTAGTAGCCGTCCGGGGTCGGCACCAGGCCGCCCGCGATGTCGGGTACGCCCTGGCGCTCGCCCTTGCCGTAGAGCACCTGGTCCTTCTTCGCCTTCATGGCCATGTCGACGTGGTCGATGGCCCGCAGCACGCCCTCGTCGAGCTGCTGGTCGGGGTAGGACTGCAACAGGTCGCTGATGCGCTGGCCGGTCGAGAAGACGTCCATGTCGACGGTCGAGACCCCGGACACGAGCCGCACGAACGCCTCGTTGTCCCGCTCGGGCGTGTCGAGGATCTTGCGAGCCTCCCAGAAGTAGGACTTCTCGTGCCGGTTGAAGTCGTAGAACGCGATGAGGAACCGGTAGATGTTCTCGAACTCGTAGCGGTAGCGGTTCTCGAACTCGGCGAAGAGCTTCTCCTCGTCCAGCCCGTGGACGCCCTGCAGCAGGCTGTTGATCGACCGCGCCGCGAGCAGGCCCGAGTACGTCGCGAGGTGCACACCGCTGGACAGCACCGGGTCGATGAAGCAGGCGGCGTCGCCGAGCAGGGCCATCCCGGGCGTCCAGTAGCTCGTCGTGGAGTACGAGTAGTCCTTGCGCACGCGGTACTTGCCGTATTCACCCTCGGTGATCCTGGTCGCCGGCTCCAGCATGTCCTGCATCACCGGGCAGGCGTCGATGAAGCCCCGCATGGCCGCGTCGTGGTCCTGCTGCTGGAGCGCGGCCGCGTGGTTCTTGTCCACGACCGCGCCCACGCTGGTCAGCGTGTCCGACAGCGGGATGAACCACATCCAGCCGTGCTCGAACGCCGAGCAGAGGATGTTGCCGCGGTTAGGGTCCGGCAGGCGCTTGGCGTTCTCGAAGTAGCCGAACAGCGCGATGTTCTGGAAGAACTTCGACACCACGCGCTCGCCGACGTACTTGTGGAACTGGCTCTTGTTCCCGGATGCGTCCACGACGAAGCGGGCGCGCGCGGTCCGGGCCGTGCCGGTGTCGTCGACGAAGTTCGCGCCGACCACGCGCCCGTTCTCGACGATCAGGTCCTTCACCTCGTGGTTCTCCCGCACCTGCACGCCGCGCTTCTTCGCGTTGTTCAGCAGGATGTGGTCGAACTTGGCGCGCTCGACCTGGTAGGAGTAGTCGACGCCCGCCTTCTTGAGCTCCTCGGCGTCGCCGAAGGTGAACGACCACGGCTCGTCGCTGCTACCCCAGCGGAACACGCCACCGTACTTCTTGACGAAGCCCGCGTCGTGCACGTCGTCCAGGCAGCCCAGCATGCCGCAGATGCCGTGCACGACGAGCGGGAGGAGCGACTCACCGATCTGGTGGCGGGGGAACGTCTCCTTTTCCAGCAGCAGCACGGAATGGCCCTGCATGGCCACCAGCGTGCTCACCGTCGAGCCGCTGGGACCTCCGCCGATCACGATGAGGTCGAACTCTTCGTCAAGCTCAGGCATTTGCATACTCCCAGCGATGTCGGGTCACGTCACGGGTCGTCGGGCCGCGGGAGCGGACATGCGAAAGTGGGATTCCGCCCACTACTGACTCCGTATTCGGCCGCGCGCTGCCGAATACGGAGAGTCCGACGTCCGGCTGAAATCGTCAACGGCTGCGGAGGACAATGGCAGCACGGCGAACTCCCGATGGCCTGATCATCAAGAACGAAATAGCCTGCTTCTGGAGTTGGTCGGAGGCGGACGCTACTACATATCCGCGCGAGTTCGGAAGCCTTGGGCCGAATGGCCCACGACGGTAGTGGGATGCACACACCGCTCTGGCAGACTCGTCGGCGTCCAAACGGTCCGTCCGCCTCGGACGTTCTCTCTTCCTTGCCCCACAGGGAATCCAGATACTAGGACCGGCCTCGGTGCCGCCGGACACCGGGTGGGTCACGGACCCGGGACGGTCGCATCGTTGCGAATTCGGCCGGGCGAAACCCACGGGGTCCCTTTTGGAAATGCGTGGCATTCAGAGGGCCGACGTCGACCCGTCCGACGGTTTCGGTGTGCGGGCGTAGCGGCTGGTACCCACCGAGTCGATCATCGAGCGCACCGCGCCGGGCTCGCCGGCGAGCATGACCGTCCGGTCCCGCACCGCCGCCAGCCAGCTCGTGTGGCCCAGCCAGACCCCGGTCAGCGCGCCGAGGGTGCACGTGACCCGTACCGAGATCGCCGTGCCGGGCTGCGCCCGCCGCGCCGTCGCGCCGAACTGGGACAGCACGAGCCACCACCGCCGGGCGGCCGAGGCGTCGACGAAGTCGAACTCGACGGTGAGCGGCTGGGCCGGCAGCCGGCCCGGGTCGATCTCCCGGCAGATGTCGAACATCAACAGCTCGGGGTCGAGGTCGCCGACGCGCGGGCTGTCCAGCCAGCGCTGCCCCCACCGGCCGAGCTGCGCCACGATCGGCGCCAGCTCGTGGCCCGCCTCGGTGAGCCGGTAGCGCTTCTCCCCGTCCGCCCCCGCCCGGCTGGTCACCACCCCGAGGCGTTCGAGCGTCCGCAGCCGGTCGCCCAGCAGCGACCGGGACAGCTTCGGCAGGCCCTGGGCGAGCTCGGCCCGGCGCTCGCCGCCGTGCAGGAGCTCCCGCACGATCAGCAGCGTCCAGGTCTCGGTCAGGACCTCGATAGCTCGCGCGGCCGGGCAGTGCTGCTCGTAGCGGTACACGCGATCACCCGTCCACCGGCGTGACCAGTACGGGCAGGTCGGCCCACCCGGCCTTCCCGGCGGCGGCGTGCTGGACGCTCCAGTCCGGGCACAGCCTGCGCACCAGCCGCAGCCCGCAGCCGAGTGGCCAGCCCGCGCCGGTCGACGGCGTGGCGTCGTGGACCTCCAGGCGGACGACGTGGCCGGGCGCGGGCAGGATCAGCCGGATCGTGTAGGGCGCCTGGGCGTGGTGGAAGGCGTTGGTCAGCAACTCCCCCACCACGACCGTCGCCTCCCGGACCGCGCCGGACGTGCACCCGCGCAGCGGCGTCTCGAGCCGGCGGCGCAGCTGCGACAGGAACGCGGCGTCGGCACTCGCGAGCCGTGCCTCGCCGAGCAGCCGGTTGAGGTCGGCCCCACCGGCTCGCGGCACGTCGGTCATCGCGGTCTCCGCCGCCCGGGCATCGGTGGTTGACCCGGCGGGGTGAGGCCGACGACCGGTACCTCGAGGGCCAGCTCGGCCCACGTAGTCCGGGCCCGCGGTCGCTGCTCCACACCCCACCGGGTCGAGAGGCCGGCGACCAGGACCAGGCTGGGGTCCGACAGGGAGTCGTCCGGCTGGGCTGTGCACTCGTCCACGAGGACTGCGAGCGCCCGGCGTCCGTCCATGACGGTCAGGCGCAGCACATAGGGCGCCGCCATGCGGCCGCGCGCGGCCGCGACCAGCTCGCCGGTGACCATGCTCGCCCACAGCCGGGGCAGCGCCGGCAGGTCGCGGAGCGCGCCGTGAACCCAGGCCGCCACCAGCTCGTCCGACGGTTCGTCGTCGGTCGGCAGCAGCAGGACCGCGCTGTCCTCACCGCGGTCGTCACCCCATGGCGAGCTCACGACGACAATCCTCAGTGCTTTTCACGCTGATCAACCTGACGACTAGCTGACAATTCACCTGCCGTACCGCGCCGAGCCGTACGATCGGCGCTGACCATGGGTAGTACGACACGATGACCACGACCCTGCTGCTCGTCGAGGACGACGCACGCATCCGCGAGGCGCTGCGGCTGGCGCTCGCGGACGAGGGCTACCGGGTCGTCGAGGCCGCCACCGGCGAGCAGGCACTGGACCACCTCGCCACGGACGCGCCCGACCCGGACGTGGTGCTGCTCGACCTGATGCTGCCCGGCATCGACGGCCTGCAGGTGTGCTCGCGGATCCGTGAGCGCAGCGACCTGCCGATCATCATGGTCACCGCGCGCACCGCCTCCCACGAGGTGATCGCCGGGCTGGAGGCGGGCGCCGACGACTACGTGACCAAGCCCGTGGACGCCGGCGAGCTCGCCGCCCGGATCAAGGCCCTGCTGCGGCGTACCCGCCCCGCCGGCCAGGACGACACGATCGAGCTGGGCGAGCTCATCGTGCGGGTCTCGGAGGGCCGGGTGCTGCGCGGCAGCGGGAAGGACGCCGAGGAGATCCCGCTGACCAAGACGGAGTTCCGGCTGCTGTGCACGCTCGCGGCCGCGGGCGGCGCCGTCGTGACCCGCGAGCAGCTGCTGGAACGAGTCTGGGACTACGGCTACTTCGGCGACACCCGCCTGCTCGACGTCCACATCAGACGGCTGCGGCGCAAGATCGAGCCGGACCCCGGGCAGCCGACGGTGATCGTGACCGTCCGCGGCGTCGGCTACCGGGCCGAGGTGGAGGACGGCGGGCCGTGAGCCGGATTCCCTTGCGCGCCAGGGTGATGGTGTGGTTCAGCCTGGTGACGCTCGTAGTCGCCGGAACGTTCGCGCTGGCGACCTGGTACCTGTCCACCGGCTACATGATCGACCAGCGCGAGCGCAGCGCCATCAGCCAGGCCGGCGGCAACGCCCGGCTCGTCGAGGCCGTGCTGCGCCGCGACCGCACCGGGCTGGAGGAGCTGCTCACCGGTCTCGGCGCGGAGGCCGAGTCGGCCGTGCTGCTCGTCGACGACGGGGACTGGATCAGTGGCGGCAACCTGGTGGATCCCAACCGCCTGCCCACCGGGTTCCTCGACATGGTCAAGCGCGGCACCTCCGCACACCAGCGCACGACGCTGGACGGGGCGCCCGTCCTGGCGGTCGGCCTGCCGCTGCACGAGGCGTCCGCCACCTACATCGAGGTCTCGCCCCTGCGCGAGCTGGACCGGACCTTCCGGTTCCTGAGCTGGATCCTGCTGGCCGGCACCGTGGCGAGCGGGTTCGCCGGGGCGCTGCTCGGCCGCTGGGCCACCACGTACGCGCTGCGCCCGCTGCGCAAGCTCACCGACACCGCGGCGGAGGCCGCCCGCGGCGACCTCGGCGTCCGGCTGCCGCCCACCCGCGACCCGGACCTGATCCCGTTCGCCGACGCGTTCAACGACACCGCCGAGCGGCTGCAGCAGCGCGTCGCCCGGGACACCCGCTTCGCCGGTGACGTCAGCCACGAGCTGCGCTCCCCGCTGACCACGATGCTGAACGCGATGTCGGTCCTCCAGCGGCGCAGCGGCGAGCTGCCGGAGGGGACCCGCCAGGCGGTCGACCTGCTCGACACCGACCTGCGCCGCTTCCGGCGGATGGTCGACGACCTGCTCGAGATCTCCCGTGGCGACCAGGACACCGACCGGTCCACCTTCGAGCTCGTCGACCTCGCCGCGCTGGTCCGCGTCACCGCCGGGCAGCACGGGCCCGTGTCGGCCGGCGCGCTCGACGTCGAGGCCGCGCCGTGGGTGCTCGCCGACCGCGTTCGGCTCGAGCGGGTGCTGACGAACCTGCTGGACAACGCGGCCCGGCACGGCAAGGGCTTGGTGCGCCTGGGCGTTCTGACCCGGGACGGCCAGGCCCGCGTCGAGGTCGACGACGCCGGCCCGGGCGTGCCCGCCGAGGCCCGCGAGCACGTCTTCGAGCGCTTCGCCCGCGGCTCGCCCGCGGACCGCGACGCAACCGACAGCGGCGTGGGGCTCGGGCTGGCGCTCGTCAGCCAGCACGTGCGCCGACACGACGGCCAGGCATGGGTCGAGGCACGGCCCGGCGGCGGCGCGCGGTTCGTGGTCGAGCTCCCGGAGGTGGCCGAGTGACCCGCCGGGCGGCCGCGGCCGTCGCCGGCCTCGTGCTCGCCGTCGTCGGTTCGGTCAGCTGCGGGGTGAGCACCCAGGACGAGCCGCTGCCGATCGAGGACACGTCGATCCACCAGACCCCCGCCACGCCGAGCGTCGAGACGGGGCCCGCGACCGCCCCGTCCCCGCCCGACGACTCTCCGCAGTCGTCCACGCAGTCGTCCACGGTCACGCCGCCCGCGGTGCCCACGACCACCCCCGAACCCTGACTACGATCTCCGTCGTGTCGGGCGAGGAGCTCACGGACGTCACAGAGGTCACCGCGCTCGCCGAGCGGTACGGACTGACGCCGCTTCCGGTGGAGGGCGGCCTGTTCCGGCGGACGTGGGCGGGCCCGCCCGACGCGGAGGGCCGGCCGGCGGGCTCGGCGATCATCGCGCTGTTCTCGGCCGACGGTGACCTATTCTCGGCCATGCACCGGCTGCCGATCGACGAGGTGTGGCACTTCTACCGCGGCGACCGCCTGGAGCTGCTGCTGCTCGACCCGGACGGCGGCGCCCGGGTGGAGACGCTGGGTCCCGGGCCGGGCGAGCACGTCCAGCTCACCGTCCCGGCCGGCACCTGGATGGGCGCGCGGGTCGCGGCCGGTGGCCGGTGGACCTTGTGCGGCACCACGATGGCTCCCGGCTTCGTGCCCGCCGACTACGAGAGTGGCGACGCCGACGAGCTGTGTGCCCGCTACCCGGAGGTGGCCGGACGCATCCGGGCGCTGTGCCGGCCGGACGCCGCGCGGCGGTTCGCCGACGAGTCCAGCGACGAGTCCAGCGACGAGTTCACCGACGGGCTCGCCGATGGGTGAGCTGCCCGACCTGGCCGGCACGGTGACCCTGGTGACCGGCGCGAGCGGCACCATCGGGAGCGGCATCGCGCTGCGGTTCGCCGCGGCCGGCAGTTCCGTCGCCGTGCACTACCACCGCGACCGCGCTCGCGCCGTCGCCCTCGTCGAGCGCATTCGGTCCTCCGGTGGCACGGCCCGCGCCCTGGCCGCCGACCTCACCGACGAGGCGGCGTGCCGGCGTCTCGTGGCGGACGCCGCGGCGTGGTCCGGCCGGCTGGACGCTCTCGTCAACAACGCCGGCATCCAGCCGGTCGCCGAGCTCGCGTCCATGTCGGCCGGCACGTGGCGCGCCATGTTCGAGGCGAACCTGACGAGCGCGTTCTCCTGCACGCAGGCCGCGGCGCGGGTCATGCGCGAGACCGGCGGCAGCATCACCCACATCGCGTCGATCGAGGCCGCGCGACCCGCGTTCGGGCACGCCCACTACAGCTCGGCGAAGGCCGCCCTCGTGATGCACGCCCGGGCGGCGGCCCTCGAGTACGGCCCGCACGGCATCCGCGTCAACACGGTGTCCCCCGGTCTGATCGACCGTCCGGGCCTCGCCACCGACTGGCCCGAGGGCATCGACCGCTGGCACCGGGCCGCTCCGCTGGGCCGCCTCGGCGATCCCGCCGACGTCGGCAACGCGTGCGTCTTCCTCGCGTCACCGCTCGCCGCCTGGATCACCGGCCACGATCTCACCGTGGACGGCGGAGTCTCCGCGCGACCCGGCTGGTAATCGTCCACACGAGACGGTTTCGTCCCGTGTGGACAGAGCGGTGAAACCGGCTCAGTACCAGTGCGGCCGCCCGAAGACCCGACGACCCGTGCCGCCGAGGAGGGCGAGAACCGCGCCCACGACGACCAGCACGATGCCGATCGTCCACAGGATTGAGATGTTCGCGACCAGGCCGATGACGAGTAATATCGCGCCGAGAACAATCACGGGGGACTCCTTCGGAGAGAGTCGACGAGCGACTACCGGATCCCGGTCGAGCGAATACCGGATCCTCGTCGAGGGAGGTACCCCCCGCTCCGACCGCCAAACGCGGGGCCGGTCCGCGTCCGCCTACGCGCCGACGTCGCGTCCGGGCAGTGCCGGGTTCGTCGTCGCCCCGGCGCTCGCGCTCCCCACCTGAGCCTCGTACTTGGCGAGGACCCCGGTGCGGTGCGGGTTCGGCGCACGGTGCCACCGTGCCGCGCGCGCCGCGATCTCGTCGTCGGGCAGGTCCACGTCGATGCGCCGTGCCGCCACGTCGATGGTGATCGTGTCGCCGTCGGCCACCGCGGCGATCGGACCGCCACGCGCCGCCTCCGGTGCGAGGTGGCCGGCCATGAACCCGTGGGTGGCGCCGCTGAACCGGCCGTCGGTGATCAGCGCGACCTCGGGTCCGAGGCCCGTGCCCTGCAGCGCTCCGGTCACCGAGAGCATCTCGCGCATGCCCGGCCCGCCCGCCGGTCCCTCGCCGCGGATCACCACCACGTCGCCGGCCCGCACGCGCCCGTCGAGGACCGCGGCCATCGCCGCCTCCTCGCCCTCGAACACCCGCGCCGGGCCGCGGTGCCACAACCGCTCGTGACCGGACAGCTTCACGACCGAGCCGTCCGGCGCGAGGTTGCCGCGCAGGATCGCGAGCCCGCCGGTCGGCTTCAGCGGCCGGTCCAGCGGCCGGACGACCTCCTGGCCCGGTGTCTCCGGCGCGTCCCGGGCCGCCTCGCCGAGGGTGGCGCCGGTGACGGTCAGCGCGTCGGGATCGAGCAGCCCGCCCTCGAGCAGACGTCGCACGAGCAGCGGCACACCGCCCGCCGCGTACAGGTCGGTGGCGACGAACCGGCCGCCCGGCCGCAGGTCGCAGATCAGCGGGGTCTTCGCGCTGATCTCGTCCAGGTCGTCAATCGTGACGTCCACGCCCATCTCGGCGGCGACGGCCAGCAGGTGCAGCACCGCGTTGGTGGACCCGCCGGACGCGGCCACCGCGACCATCGAGTTGCGCACCGACGCGCGGGTGATCACGTCGTGCGGCCGGACGTCGTTAGCCAGCACGTCCATCGCGAGCCGGCCGGCCGCGTGCGCGACCTCGCCCTTGCGCTCGTCCTGGGCCGGGACCATCGCCGAGCCGAGCGGGCTGACGCCCATCACCTCGAACACCATCGCCATCGTGTTCGCGGTGAACTGCCCGCCGCACGCGCCGAACCCGGGTGAGGCGGCCTCCTCCAGCTCGCGCAGCTCGGCGTCCGTGAGCCGGCCCGCGGAGTGCGCGCCGATGCCCTCGTACACCTCCTGCACGGTCACGTCGCGGTCGCGCCAGCAGCCGGGCCGGATCGACCCGCTGTAGAGCAGCAGACTCGGCACGTCGAGCCGGGCCATCGCCATCACCGCCGCGGGAATCGTCTTGTCGCAGCCCGCGATCGCGACCAGCGCGTCGAAGCAGTGCCCGCGCGCGACCAGCTCGATGGAGTCGGCGATGACCTCCCGGGACACCAGCGAGGTCCGCATCCCGGGCGTGCCCATGGTGATGCCGTCGGAGATCGCGATCGTGTTGACCTCCATGGGCGTGCCACCGGCCGCCCGTACACCGTCCTTTATGGACTCAGCGAGCGTGCGGTGGGTGAAGTTGCACGGCATGGTCTCGGTCCAGCAGTGCGCGACACCCACGAAGGGCTTCGCGAGCGCGTCGGCGTCGTAGCCCATGCCCTTGAGCTGAGCTCGCGCCCCGGCCCTGGCCGGACCCTCCACAAGAGACCGTGAACGATGCTTGAGATCCATGGCGACTCCTCAGTGACTCCCCGGGCGTCCGGCCGGAGGGCGCGAGACAACGGTAACGCCGCGCGCGCCCCACGCCGCAACGACGACCGGGCCGCACCCCCGCGGATCGGCGTGGCCGCCGGTCGCCGCGCCGGGTGCGGCTCGCTCGGTTCGTGGAGTCCTCCGGGTGCCTGTCGTCGCTATCGGCCGCTGATCGCGGGCCGGGTGGTGCTCAGCGGCGCAGTCCCGGTGGCAGGCTGAACGCGTCCGCCCGAGCGAGCGGGGACCGGTCGTCCGGGCCCACCGGTGCCAGCTCCTCGCGAAGGATCGTGTCGATCTGGTCGGACGCGCGCCGCAGAGCGCGTCTCGCGGCGGCGACCGCGCCGACGACCAATGCGATGCCGAGCACGACCGCCATTGCCGGGATGACGACGGCCGGTGGCGTGCCACGCCATCCGGCGAGCGCGCCGGCCAGGAACAGAATTCCCAGTGCGGCAAGGATAATCGCGGTTCGGTGGACCGGACGTGCCGCGACCCGGGACCAGGTGTACATATCTCGCTCCCCTGACGGTGTTGGAAATTTCATCGCGGCCGCTGCGAGTCGTGTTACCAAAGCCGCAGGTCAGGCGGCTTCACTACGATACGTAGCCGAGTGCAGGTCCAGCTCGCGGCGCCGGTTACGCCAGGTGAGGACGCCGGACAAATTATGAGCGGGATTCATTTCGGCGGGCCGATACCGGTCCGGTCACGTTGAATTCACTCAGAGAATTCCGGCGGCCCGCCTTACCCCACCCGAGTGATAACCGGCCGTTGAGCTGCGGGGAGAATGATCGCGTGGACGCGGCGCGCGTGATGATCGTCGAGGACTCCGAGGCCATCCGGCTCTCGGTGGAGTCGGCACTCGCCGAGGCCGGGTACACCGTGCTGGCGCGGCCGGACGGGACGGACCTCGAGCAGCAGCTGGCGACCTTCCGGCCCGACCTCGTCGTGCTGGACGTGATGCTGCCCGGCCGGGACGGGTTCACGCTGCTGGAGTCGATCCGCCGGCAGTCGGCGGTCGGCGTCGTGGTGCTCACCGCGCGCGACGCGGTCGACGACCGGCTGCGCGGGCTCGGCGGCGGCGCGGACGACTACGTGGTCAAGCCGTTCGTGCTGGCCGAACTGGTCGCGCGGGTGGAGGCCGTGCTGCGCCGGCTCGGCCGCGGGCAACCGGTGATCGAGGTCGGCGACCTGGTCATCGACGCCGAGGCGGGTGTCGTGCACCGCGGTGGCGTGCCCGTCGAGCTGACCGCGACCGAGCTGCGGCTGCTCGTCTTCCTCGCCCGCCGCCGCGACCGGGTCGTCGGCAAGGTGGCTCTGCTCGCCGCGGTGTGGGGCTACGACGACTACGCCGCGAACCTGGTCGAGGTGCACGTCAGCGCGCTGCGCCGCAAGCTGGAGGAGCACGGGCCACGGCTGCTGCACACCGTGCGCGGCCGCGGGTACGTGCTGCGGGACGGGCCTGGATGAGCACGCCCACGGGGTCGCTGCGCCGCCGGGTCACGCTCACCGCGCTCGGGGTGCTCGGGGTCGTACTGCTGGCCGCCGGGCTGACCGTCAACGCCGTGTTCAGCACCCAGGGCGAGCGCAGCCTGGGCGCCCTGCTCGCCGGCCGGGTGCAGCTCGCCAAGCAGCTGGCCAGGCAGAACGTCGCGCCGGACGCGCTGGTCCGGCGGGTCGACGCGCCGGGGCTGCGGGTGTCGCTGCGGCTGCCGTCCGGCGAGCTCATCGGTGCGCGGCCGGTGTCCGCCGGCGGCGAGGCGCGGCAGGCGCGGGCCCGGCTGAGCGGGCCGTCGCGGATCGACGGCGCCCGGCTCGTGGTCAGCGCGGACACGCGGCTGCTGTCCGGTGCGCAGCGGACCCTCCAGCAGGTGCTCGTGATCGCGGGCGTCGCCGCGCTGGCGCTGACCGCGCTGGGTCTGGTCGTCGGCATCCGGGTGGCACTGTCACCTTTGGACGCGATGACCGGGCTCGCGCGCTCGATCGCCGGCGGGCAGCGCGGTGGACGGTTGCGACCGTCCCGCCCGGACACCGAGCTCGGCCGCACGGCGACCGCGTTCGACGAGATGCTGGACGCGCTGGAGGGTGCGGAGCGCACGGCCCGGACGTCGGAGGAGCGCACCCGCCGGTTCGTCGCCGACGCCGCGCACGAGCTGCGCACGCCGATCGCCGGGGTGCGCGCCGCGGCGGAGGCGGTGCTGGATCTCGGGCCCGACGCCGACGAGTCGCTGCGGGACCGGCTGCACGTGTTGCTGGTGCGGGAGTCCGAGCGCGCCGGCCACCTCGTCGAGGACCTGCTGGACATGGCGCGGATCGACGCCGGCCTGACGCTGCGCCTCGACCCGGTCGAGTTGCGGGCGCTGGCCGCGGCGCAGCTGGAGCGGCTGCGGTTGGTCGCGCCGGGGATCGAGACCGGGCTGACGGGCGAGCGCGTATGGGTGACGGGCGACGCGCACCGGCTCACCCAGGTGCTCGCGAACCTGATCGACAACGCCCGCCGCGCGATGGGCGACACGGGTACGCTCACGGTGTCGGTGAGTCGGGCGGGCCCGGCGCGGGTGCTGGTGACCGACTCCGGCCCGGGCGTACCGGAAGCGGACCGCGAGCGGATCTTCGACCGCCTCGTCCGCCTGGACGAGGCCCGCAACCGCGACGCCCCCACCAACCCCATCACCCCGGGCCCCGAGGACCCCCGCACCCAACGCGTCGGTGGCACGCGGGAAGAGGCCGAATGGGCCACGCAACGCGGCGTCGGCGCCCGAGGCAGTGGGGGAACCCGAGGTGGCGCCGGCCTGGGCCTGGCGATCGCCCGCGGCATAGCCCGCGCCCACGGCGGCGACCTGCGCTGCGTCCCCCGCACCGACGGCCTCCCGGGCGCGGCCTTCGAACTCACCCTCCCCTAGGCCAGGAAGGACGCCATCCGGTCATCGAGCGTCCGGAAGGCGTCCTTCCTAGCTTTTTGCCGCGGTCCAGGGACCCGCCAGCGTCGGACTCGCGGGTCCGGAACGTCGGACTCGCGGGTTCAGGTGTGGAGTAGGGCGGTCAGGCGGCCCTCGTGGTTGTCGAGGATCTTGGCCGGGTCCGTGCCGAGGACGTCGGCGAGCATCGCGGCGTACACGTCGCGGAAGTCCGTCGTGGACTTGAGGTCGTCGTCGTCCAGGTCGGTCAGGCTCGGCTGCTCGCCGTAGAAGCCGCCCGCCACCCGCTCGCCCAGGACGAACACCGGGCCCGCCGTGCCGTGGTCGGTGCCGTCACTCCCGTTGCCCTTCACCCGGCGGCCGAACTCCGAGTACACCAGCACCACCGCCTGCTTCCCGCGTTCGCCGCGCGCCAGCCGCTCGGCGAACGGCGTCAGCGCCGAGTCCAGCTCCGTGAGCAGCCGCTCCTGCGTGTCCCGCTCGTCGGCGTGGGTGTCGAAACCCCCGAGCGACACCGAGTACGCCCGGGTCGGCACGCCCGCCTCGATCAGCCGCGCCACCACGTCCAGCTGCGCGGCGAGCCCGCCGGCACCACCGGCCGACGCACCCTTGTTCCGCTCCTCGTCCTGCTCACCCGGATCGTCCGGCCCCGCCACCGCCCCACCCAGCACGCGGGCCGCGCTGTGCAGATCGGCGATCGAGCGCGCCGCGGTCGCCCGCCACCGCTCCTCCCCCGCCACCGGCTCGCCGAGTCCGGCGAACGCGGCGGCCATGTCCCCCTTCGGCAGCTTCAGGCCACCCGCGGGCAACGACGCCGCCGCGGTCTTCTCCCCCGCGAACAGCGGTGGCAGCACCGGGTCCACGGCCAGCGCGTGCAGCGGGTTGCCGTCGGTCTCGTCCAGCCAGCGGCCGAGCCAGCCGCTGCGCACCGAGCTCTTCGGCGAGCCGGTCTGCCAGATGCCCATCGACCGGAAGTGGCTGTGGTCGGGGTTCGGGTAGCCGACGCCCCGCACGATCGCGAGCTTCTTGCTGTCCCACAGGCCCTTCATGCCCTTCATGCCCGGGTTGAGGCCGAGCCCCTCGCCGAGGTCGAGCACCTCGTCGGGCTGGTAGGCGAGCTCCGGGCGGGCGTCCTGGTAGGCGTCGTCGGCCGCGGGCACGACGGTGTTCAGGCCGTCGTTGCCGCCGTACAACGTGAGCACGACGAGTACGCCCGCCTGCGGGTCCAGCGGCTCGTCGGCGGCCGCGGACATCAGGCTGTCCCAGTCGACCTGGGTCGCACCCGCGGCCAGCGCACCGGCCGCGGCGACCCCGGTCCAAGCCAGGAAACGCCGGCGGGTCAGGGGATTCAGGTGGTCGTTCATCCACTCACCACGTATTCCGGTGCGCACGCCGCGAGGGCGGCCACCTTCGCTCGGTCTCCCGCGACCTTCGTGAGGGCCGCGCGGGTGCGGTCCGACCAGGCGTCGACGGCGAGCAGCTCCCGCATGCCCTCCACCCGGTCCGCGTTGCTCAACGACTCGAGGTTCGCCTGCCCGACGACCAGCCGGGCGACCTTCAGGCGGGTGAGCCCGGCCGCGGTGGTCAGCCAGGACGCGCCGGACGGCCAGCCGCCGACGCTCGGGGGCCGGAACGGCTGCTGGCCGAGCCCGTGGAGTCCCTTGTAGACCTTCGCCTGGACCTTCTCGTCCAGCGTGGACGGCCGGACGCCCAGCGCGCGCATGAGCCCGACGAGCCACTCCACCGGCTGCTTGACCAGGCTGGCGGCCTCATCGCGGAACGCCGGCTCCTCGGCCATCGCGCGCAGCGTCGCGCGGATGTCGCGGTCGCGGCCGTACGCGGCGACGAGCCGGCCGCGGGCCGCCTCGTCCGGCGGGGTCGGCGACACCAGCCGGTACCACAGCCGACCGATCACGAACGGGGCCGACTCCTCCCGGCCGAGCACGAGGTCCACAAACGACGTCGCGGTGTAGGAGTCCTCGGTGCCGAAGATCTCCGCGGGCTCGTCGTCGTGCCTCCGTGGCACCAGCTTCACCTCGCCAGTCTCCCGGTCGACCGTCCAGCCGGTGAGCGCCCGGGCCGCCTCGCGCACGTCGTCCTCGCTGTAGTGACCGACGCCGAGCGCGAACAGCTCCATGAACTCGCGCGCGAGGTTCTCGTTGGCCGCGCCTGCCTTGTTGTCGTTGCCGTCCAGCCAGATGATCATCGCCGGGTCGACGATCATCGCGTGCGCGAGGTCGGTGAAGCTGCCCAGACCGAGCCGGCGGAACATCTCGTTCTGGGCGAGCATCAGCGCCGCCACCTTGACCTTCTGCGAACTGGTGGCGAAGTGGCCGTGCCAGAACCAGGTCAGCCGCTCGGTCGTGGCGACGTCCACGGCCACCATCCGGTCCAGCCACCACGCGGCGAGCTGCTTCTGCTGCTCGCCACGCTCCCGGCTGGCGCGCTTCTTCGCCTCCTGGTCGTCCTTCTCGGGCCGCGGTGGCGGCGGCAGGTCGGGCGGCGCCGGCGCGTCGCCATCCGGCGGGGCGGCGAGCAGCCGGTCGAGCGCCACCGCGAACGGCTGGTCCAGCTCTTCCGGCCGGGCACCGAAGCCGAACCGGTCGTAGAGCCGGCGCACCGCGCTCCGTTCGTTGAGTGCGACCATGTGCCGATCATGTCGACGGGCCCGCGCGAGGGCCACCGAACCGCGTGCTTCTTCAGCAAACCCTCAGCCGCAGGCCCGGCGCCCGGAATACAGGCGCGCGAAGGGGCGTTGACCTCCTACGATGCCCTGTGCCGGCGATCGGCCGTGCGACCGGCATTCCCTCTCGGCGCTCCAGCAGTGGGGCGCCACCCACCGACTCACTTCCACGGGCACGCCCGCGCGCGGGCGGCCCGGCGCCGTGATTGGAGGCGGCACCGTCATGGACAAGACGACCACCGACTGGCGGAACCGTGCCGCCTGCCGGGACGAGGACCCGGAACTGTTCTTCCCCATCTCCGACGTCGGCCCCGCAGCCCGGCAGGCGGAGCAGGCGAAGGCCGTCTGCGCACGTTGCCCGGTGCGGGCGCAGTGCCTGAACTTCGCCCTGGACAACGGGCTCGACCACGGCATCTTCGGCGGCACCACCGAACGCGAGCGCCGCGAGCTCGCCCGCCGCACGCGCCGGGCACACCAGGCCGCGTGACTGGAAGGACGCCTTCCGGACGCCCAGCGTCTGGAAGGCGTCCTTCCAGGCCGTTCGGTCCACTATGGACGACGCCTCGGGTACCGGTGCAGGAGCACGGCCAGGAGCAGGACGAGCCCACCCGCTACCACGGCCACCCAGGCCACGATCGTCGCCGGCGAAGTGCCGGTGACGTAACGGTTCTGGATGACCACGGCGCGGTACGGCTCGTCCGCCACGGCCCGCGTCAGGCGGATGTCGCCGGTGATGTCCTCCGGCTGGAACGTCGCGTCGTAGCGGGTGAGGAACGTCGGCCCGTCGACCATCCCGGCGAGGACCGGGTGGCCGGACAGGTCGGCCGGGCGCACCCAGTTCGCGTAGGTCAGCTCCGGCTCGCCACCCTCCCGGGCCGGGTTGCCGGCGTCCATCCGGTGGTCGGCGAGCACGTAGAGGCGCAGCGGCTGCGCGTGCTCGGCGGTGGCGGACAGCCGCATCGGGTACACCGGCTCCTCGGTGCCGAAGGTCAGCCGCATCGGTGGCAGCCCGTCGGCGAAGGTCGCGCCGCTGGTGTCCGGGGTGAGCCGGACGGCGACCACGAGCCAGCCCTCGGCGAGGTAGGGCGTGAGCGCGCCGGCGAGGTCGTCCGGGAGCGTGAAGTCGTGTTCCGCCAGCCAGTCGGTCACCGCGCCGGAGTCCGTGCCGGCGAGCTGGGCGACCTCGAACGGCCCGACCTTCGTATGGTCGGTCACGGTCACCCGCTCACCACCACCCGGCGCGGCGGCCCCGTCGGAGCCGTCCTCGTCGACGACGACCTCGCGGTACACGACGCGCGGCCGGCTGATCCGGTCGAGCTCGGCGAACACCTCGGCGTCGGCGAGCTCGAAGCGCGCGCGGGCGGGCACGGGCATGAGGAACGCCGCCCGGGTCGCGTCGGTCCGCGTCGCGACGTTGAGCGTCACGGTCTCGGTGTCGCCGGTGAACCGCACCAGGGCCGTCTCCTGCACGGCCCGCAGGCGCTCGTCGGCGATGATCGCGCCACACGCGCACGCTCCGGCCACTCCGGGCCCCAGGCCGAGTACACCGAGGGCAACGAGCGGCAGGATGAGCAGCTTCGCTAATGTCCTTCGCACGGCCGTGGGACGTGGCGCTCGGCGACGCGGGTTGCGGCCGTGATCCTTTCGTCACAACGCTGCCCTCGTGGGAAGGTGCCGGAAATGACGAGAAAACCCACCGTGGCGGAGCTGCGGGAGCTGTGGCGGCTCACGTCGCTGATGCCCCAGGAGGACGTGCTCTTCACTGCCACGTACGAGTCGCCGATCAGGGGCGCGGACGGTAAGCCGCTCGGCACCGCGATGGTCGCGTTGCTCACGGCGGACGAGAGCTCCTTTTCCGACATGCACCGCCTGCCGACCGACGAGGTCTGGCATTTCTACCTCGGCGACCCGATCGAGTTGCTGCTGCTGCATCCCGACGGACGCGACGAGCTGGTGATACTCGGCACGGACGTGCTGAATGGGCAACGCGTCCAAACGGTCGTTCCGCACGGCACCTGGATGGGTGCACGACTTCGTCCCGGTGGGGAATACGGCGTGTACGGCAACACGATGGCCCCGGGTTTCGTACCGAGCGACTTCGAACGCCCGAATGCCGGCGAGCTCGTCGAGCGCTGGCCGCACCGGGCGGAATTGATCACGGCCCTTATACGGTCGCCGCACGCCTGAGCGACGGGTCCGGCATTTCCACGTCGAGCGCGACACGACCACTCCCCGAAGCGGAATCCTCACGGTCCGAGACGGGTCGGCCCTGTCAGGGGCGCTGCAACTTGCCCTCCGCAAGCAGCACGCGACGTTGCGTATTCCCACAATTTGACAGTCCACTTGGAGCAGACCGAATTTATTGATACTGTTTGTCTCGAACTGATAGTTGTGTTCGCAACCCACGTCTCAGAAGGTGCTCTTCAATGGCTCAGAAGGTTCTTGTTCAGCTGGTCGACGACCTTGACGGTACGGCGTCGGGCAGCGTTAGCACCGTACAGTTCGGGCTGGACGGCGTGACATACGAGATCGACCTCACAGATTCCCATGCCGAGCGACTCCGCGGCGCGCTCGCGGATTACGTCAATTCCGGCCGCCGCACGGGCGGGCGCATCAAGCGCGGCTCCGGCACCGGCCGCAATGGCGCGGCGAACAACGACGCGAGCCAGATTCGGGAATGGGCGCAGGCGAACGGCATCGAACTCGCCGCCCGCGGCCGGATTCCCGCTCATGTCGCCGAGTCATACCGCCAGGCTCAGCAGGAGGAGAAGGCCGGCGGTTCGACCAAGCGCCGCTCGCGTGCGAAGAAGGGCTGACCGAACGCCCCCGCGAAGGCCCGGCCGGAGAAATCCGGCCGGGCCTTCGCATTTCCACGGCGGACGGGCCGGTCAGGAGAGAACGGCGACGGCGAGCTCGTGAACCCGGTCGTAGGCGTTGATCTCGACGGGATTGAAGCGGTTCTTGGTCACCGCGACCGTGATCCCGGTGGCGGTGTCCGCGTACGCCGCGCTGCCGCCGACGCCGACCATGCCGAAGACCGTCGGGGCGACCGGGCGCTGGCCGAGGGTGCCGACCGTGTAGCCCAGGCCGTAATGCGCGGGGGCGCCGGTCATCTCGTCGGTGCCGCTCGTCGCCACCGTGCTCATGGCCCGCAGCCGCGCCGGCGAGACCAGGCGCACGCCGTCGACCTCGTCGAGGAGCGCGGCGTACATGCGGGCGACGGCGCGGGCGGACAGCACGCCCCAGGAGGGCGCGTCGGCGGCGAGCAGATCGGTGCGGTTGGCGAGCGTGGCGCCGGGCGTGAGGTCGGGCGGGCCGGCGTTGAACAGCGGTAGGTCCGCCGCCACCGAGGCGAACATCGCGGCCCCGGCGGGATCGTCGGTGAACCGGGCCAGCCGGCCGTGCGCCGCGGCGGGCACGCCGAAGTACAGCTCGTCGGCCACGCCCAGCGGCCCCGCCACGTCCTCGGCGAGCACCCGCGAGATCGGCCTGCCGGTGGCCCGGCGCACGATCTCGCCGAGCAGAAAGCCGAAGGTGAGCGGGTGGTAGCCGGCGCGTTCCCCCGGCACCCAGCGCGGCTCGAGGCCGGCGGTGAGCGCGCACATGGCGTCCCAGTCGGTGATGGTGTCCGCGGCGAGGTCCTTGGGCAACGCCGGCACGCCGGCGGAGTGCGTCAGCGCGTGCCGCACGGTGGCGCGGTCCTTGCCGTGCGCGCCGAACTCCGGCCACAGCTCGGCGATCCGCGTGTCGTAGTCGAGCACGCCGCGCTCGGCCAGGACGTGGACGACGGTCGCGGCGACACCCTTCGCCGTCGAGGCCGCGAAGAAGACGGTGTCCGGCGTGACCGGCCGCCCGGTCGCCGGGTCGGCCGCCCCGACGGCGACGTCGGCCACCAGCTCGCCACGCCGGTAGACGGCGGCCTGCACGCCGTTCTCGGCCCCGGACTCCACCATGCCCTCGAGGAGCACCTGGATCTGCTCGGAAAGATCGCTCATGTCATTCCTTCGGTCGCGGCGCCGGTCGCCGGCGCCTCCTCGGCGGTAAGTCGGAGCGCTCGGACCATTCTCGACACAGCGCTTGACCTGGTCCCACGCGAACGGCGACGCGGGCAGGCACACGGGCACCAAAGAGGTTTCGGCGCTCGCCGTAGTTCCGCACGCCTCGGGAAAGCGTCCACTGCTCGTTCGTCGGGCGAACCTACAATGAAGGCGCTTACAGAGCGTGCCGAACCGTCGAATTCTCTTCACTCGGATGCGGGGCTGCTGTTGATCTCCGTGGTCGCCACACTTGTCGGTGGTCCGCACGCCGCATGGAGGAATGCCACCGGTGGGTCCGCGATCAGCTCCGTCCCGTCACGATGCCACGGCGGTGTGCTTTCTCGACGTCGCCGCGGATCTCCTCGACGGCTACCTGCGGGCAGAGCCGTTCGACGAGGACGAGTCGAACCGCCTGCGGCACATACGGTTCCCCGCCGCGCTTGACTGGTTGCGCGTCGAGGACGTGATCCGGCTGGCGCCGTCCTGGGGCCAGGGCGCGAGCCGGCGGGCCTTCTTCAGCCGCTGGCCGACACGCGCGGAGTTCCTGCCGGACGCGGTCGTCTACGCGCTGCTGCGGGAATACGAGACCCCCGTGGTCGATCCGGCCGCACCGCTTTCCCGCGTCGTCATCAACACCGCCGACGAGCTTCTCGCCGACCTCGTGCGCCACCCGCGGAGCTTCCTCATCCTCCACCTCGGTCCGCTGCTGCCGCGGCACCCGCAGCTGTCCGGCGCGCTGGTGCCGGCCTCGCGCGCGGCCACCACCGTCTGGCACGGCATCTACCGCCGGCTCGCCCAGGGGCAGGACCTCGTCATGCGTCCGGAGTGGACTCATCACCGGATGTCGTCGGTGCTGCAGGCGATGCTGGACGGTTTCGTGCTGCGCCACCGGACCCACCCGGACGAGCAGGCGGCCAACCGCTGGAAGGGCGCGAGCGTCCTCGCCGACGCGATCATCGCGTTCCTGCTCGGCGCGGTCGACTGGGACCTGACCGGTCAGCCCGGGCGTGCCGCATTGGACCTGCTCGCCCGGCCGTGACGGGTCCATGATGGTCGCATGACTGGGCCCATGACACGGCGCGCACTCGTCCTCGGCGGCGGCGGGATCACCGGGATCGCCTGGGAGTGGGGAATCCTGGCGGGGCTCGCGGCGGGCGGTGTGGATCTCGGCGACGCCGACCTCGTCGTGGGCACGTCCGCCGGCTCGGTGGTCGGCGCGCAGGTCGCGAGCGGGCTGGACCCCGAGGAGCGCTACCAGGTGCAGCTCGCCCCACCGGACGGCGAGATCGCCGCGGCGTTCGGGCCCGGGCTGCTGCTGCGCTACGGGTTCGCGATGGTCGCCGGCCCGCGGGCGCCGCACAAGGTTCGGGCGCGGATCGGCAGGCTCGCCGCGCACGCCGGCACGGTGCCGGAGGCGGACCGGGTCGACGTGATCGAGTCCAGGCTGCCGGTACGCGAGTGGCCGGACCGGGCGCTGCGGATCACCGCGGTCGACGTCGAGACCGGCGAGTTCCGCGTCTTCGACCGCACCGCCGGGGTGCCATTGGCGCGCGTGGTGGCGGCGAGCTGCGCGGTGCCCGGCGTCTGGCCACCGGTCACCATCGATGGCCGGCGCTACATGGACGGCGGCGTCCGCTCCGGCACGAACGCCGACCTCGCCGCCGGCTACGAGCGGGTCGTCGTGCTCGCGCCGCTCCCCCACGGCATGGGCACGGGCGCGGCCCGGCTGGTCGAGCGGCTGCGCGCGAGCTCGCGGGTGGAGCTCGTGACCCCGGACGCGGCAGCGCGCAAGGCGTTCGGGCGCAACCTGCTCGACCCCGCCCGGCGCGCGGGTGCCGCGCGGGCCGGCCGCACGCAGGCCGCCTCCTTCGTCGACCGGGTGCGTTCGGTATGGACGTAGGCCGTGCGAACACATCGAGCTACTCTGTGTGTTCACTGACGGTCGAGCTCCTTTGTGAGGACGAGAGCATGGATACGCCGACGAGGTCACCGAGCCAGATTCCGGTGGGCGTGGACCCGACCCGGCCGAGCATCGCCCGCGTGTACGGCGGGTTCCTCGGTGGGAAGGACGTGTACGACGTCGACCGGCAGGTGATGAACAAGATCAACGCCGCGGTGCCGGAGGCGGTGGACATCGCCCGCGGCAACCGTGGCTTCCTCAACCGCGCGTGCCGGTTCCTCGCCGTCCAGGCCGGCCTCGACCAGTACCTCGACTGCGGGTCCGGCCTGCCGACCGCGGAGAACACGCACGAGATCGTGCAGCGCTACAACGACGAGGCACGCGTCGTGTACATCGACAACGACCCGGTGGTGCTCGCACACGGCCGGGCGCTGCTCGAGAGCAACGACAACGTGCACATGGTGTCCGCCGACATCTTCGTGCCGCCCGAGGTGCTGGAGAACGAGACCGTGCTGCGCGGCATCGACTTCTCCCGCCCGGTCGTGCTGCTGCAGGTCGGCACGCTGCACCACCTCGAGGGTGACAGCGGGCCGGCGGTGATGAGGCAGTACATCGACGCGCTCGCGCCCGGCAGCTACGTCGTGTTCTCGCACTTCTTCGACCCGGAGGTGCCGGAGCTGACCGAGATCGCCCGGCGCATCGAGAATATCCTCGTGAACGGGCCGATGGGCGCGGGCCGGTTCCGCACCCGCACGGAGATCGTGGCGATGCTGGAGGGACTAGAGCTGATCAAGCCCAACGCGCTCGCCGAGCCCGGCCCGGCGCCGTGCGACGAGTGGTGGCCGGACGGGCCGCGGCTGACGCCCCTGAGCGGTGCGGCGCGATGCATCGTCGGGGCGGTGGGGCGCAAGCCATGAGCCAGCCGGCGGGAGACACGGTTCGCGTGCGGTACATCGTGCACGACGTCGACGCGGCGCTGGCGTTCTACACCGGCCTGCTGGGGTTCACCGAGGTCATGCACCCGGCGCCGACGTTCGCGATGCTGGCCCGCGGCCCGCTGCGGCTCGTACTGTCGGCACCCGGCGGTCCGGCCGGCGGCGGTCAGGCCATGCCGGACGGCCGGGCCCCGGAGCCCGGTGGCTGGAACCGGATCTCCCTCGACGTCGAGGACGTCGAGGCCGAGGTCGCCCGGCTGCGCGAGGCGGGCACGGTGTTCCGCAACGACGTCGTGACCGGTGTGGGCGGCAAGCAGGTGCTCGTCGACGATCCGTCGGGCAACCCGATCGAGCTGTTCCAGTCCACCAGGTGACCCGATGGAGCCGGGTGACCTGATCGCGGACCGGTACCACATCGTCTCGCTCATCGGGGGCGGCGGGATGGGGGTCGTGTGGCGCGCCCACGACGAGCGGCTCGACCGCGCGGTGGCGGTCAAGGAGCTGCTGCTGCACGCCGCGCCCGACGACCCGAAGGCCGAGGAGGCCAACACTCGCGTGATCCGGGAGGGGCGGATCGCGGGCGGGCTGCGGCACCCCAACGCGATCGCGGTGTACGACGTCGTCGCGCACGACGGGCGGCCGTGCCTGGTCATGGAGTACCTGCCGGCGGAGAGCCTGGGTGCGGTGATCGAGCGGGGTGTGCTGCCGCCGGACGAGGTGGCGGCGATCGGCGCGCAGGTCGCCGGTGCCCTGGCGGAGGCGCACGCGGCGGGCATCGTGCACCGGGACGTCAAGCCGGACAACGTGCTCATCACCGAGGACGGCACCGCGAAGCTCACCGACTTCGGGCTGTCCCGCGCGGCCGGCGACGCGCGGGTCACCGCCACCGGGTTCATGCCCGGGACGCCCGCCTACCTCGCGCCCGAGGTGGCCGGCGGCCAGGAGGCGGACGTCCGGTCGGACGTGTTCTCCTTCGGCGCCACGCTGTACGCCGCGCTGGAGGGCGAGCCGCCGTTCGGGGTGGACGAGAACCCGATCGCGATGCTGCACAAGGTGGCGGCGGGCGACGTGCGTCCGCCGCACCGGGCCGGGCAGCTCTCCGGGTTGGTGATGTGGCTGCTGCACCGCGACCCGGCGAAGCGCCCTGACATGCGCGGCGCGCTCGACGCGCTGGCCGCCGCGGTCCGGGGAGAGCCGCTGCCGGAGTACGAGCCGCGGACGCCCACCTTGGTGCTGCCCGCCCGGCGGGTGTCGCGGCGCACCGTCGTGGCCGGGACCGCCGCGGCGGGCCTGGTGGCCGCCGGTGTCGCCGTGGGCGTGCTGATCGGCGACCCGGAGTCGTCCGGCGCGCCCGCGCCGGGGCCGGCCACGGCCTCCCCGACGACCACGCCGTCCTCCCCGCCTGTCCCGGTATGCGTGGCCCGGTTCGAGATCACGAACTCGTGGCCGGACGGCTACGAGGCCGAGGTGACCGTCCGCAACGACGGCGACGCGACGATCACCGGCTGGGCGGTCCGCTGGACGATGCCGGACGGGCACGAGATCAACAACGTGTGGAACGGCGTGGGCGACGAGGAAGCCGTCGAGGGGGTCACGTCGGTGACGGTCACGAACGCGGAGTGGAACATGACGGTCCCGGTGGGCGGCTCGACGTCCTTCGGAATGACCGTCGACGCGGCGAACGAGTCACGCGACGCACCGCCCGTCGACTGCGAGGGCACCTGAGCGCGGCCCGGCCCCGGCTGAACGGCCTGGAAGGACGCCTTCCAGACGCTGAGTGTCCGGATGGCGTCCTTCCAGGCGGATACCGCGCTAGCTGGGATCACCTGTCCCGTCGTAGTGCGACTCACCGAACGCACGTACGCCGAGGTAGTATTTGCCCGCCATGTCGATACAGCTGTACCGCAGCGGGTTGTACTTTCCGAATTCGGCCTTGCAAGCCTTCACGAGGTTGACCGCGAGTCGTTTGTCGCAATCCAGCCGGTCCGTGCTGCTATCGCTGCTGTAGCAGTTGTCGTGTTTGTCGCAAGCCGGCCGGAAGTTGGCCCCGAGGTACGAGTCCGGCACCTTGGTACAACCGTCCCCGTAGGCCAGCTTGGCCGGCGCCCGAACCGTTTCCACCACACCACCGCCGGTGGACGTGGTCGTAGCCCCCGCCGTTCCGGCACCCAGCACGACGAGCGCCAGGACACCGACGACAACACCGGCGAATCGCATTCTTGACATTTCCCCACTTCCTTTGCACTGGAATCTCCGCGCTGAGGAATTCCCCAAGGAGCACCATCCCGTATCGGGCAGCATCACCGTTCGGAAAGATAACAGCACAAATCGCGTTGGCGATGGGAAATGCGCACCCGTCCACTCTTGTGAGTGGCGAGGACCAACTATTCCGGGCACCGCACGAGCCTGGAGTTACCGCACGTGCATTCTTGCCGGACTCAGGAGCCCAGCTCCGCGCGCAGCAGGCGCGCCGCCTCGGCCATGGCACGCAGCTTGCCCTCCGCGGACTCGCGGGGCAGGTACTTCATCCCGCAGTCCGTGGCGATCACGAGCCGCTCCGGCGGCATCCGGTCGAAGGCCCGCCGCACCCGTCCCGCCACCACCGACGCCGGCTCCACGTCGTGGTCGGACAGGTCGATCACGCCGAGAATGATCGTCTTCTCGGACAGGTCGGACAGCACGCCGAGGTCCAGTCCGGACTGTGCGGTCTCGATCGAGATCTGGTCCACCGGGCAGCCGGCGAGCTCCGGGAGGAACGAGTAGCCGGAGGGCCGCTCGTGGATGATCGCCGCGTAGCCGAAGCAGATGTGCACCGCGGTCGTGCCGGTGACAGTGCTGGCGACACCGTCCAGCGCGGCGTTAAGGGCGGCCAGGCCGTACGCGCGCGCCGCGTCGGGGCGGGCCTGCATGTACGGCTCGTCGATCTGCACGATGTCCGCGCCCGCGGCGAACAGGTCGCGAACCTCCGCGTTGACCGCGGCCGCGTAGCCCATCGCGGCCGCCTCGAGGTCCGGGTAGTGGTCGTTCTGCGCCTGCTGGCTCATCGTGAACGGGCCGGGCACGGTCATCTTCACGACGTGCGTCGTGTTGGCGCGCAGGAACGCCAGGTCGCCGACCTCGACCGGGCGCGATCGGCGGATCGGGCCGGTGATCCGCGGGACCGGGTTGGGATGGCCGCTGCGGTCGAGTGCCGTGCCGGGGTTGTCCACGTCGACACCGTCGAGCTCGGTGGCGAAGTGGTTCGAGTAGCTCTCCCGCCGGATCTCGCCGTCGGTGACGATGTCCAGGCCGGCCCGCTCCTGGGCATGGATCGCGAGCAGCGTCGCGTCGTCCTGGGCCTGGGCGAGGTACTCCGGCGCGACCCGCCACAGCTCCTTCGCCCGCACCCGCGGCGGAAAGCGCCCGGCGAGCTTCGAACGGTCGATCAGCCACTCGGGTTGGGCGTAGCTGCCGACCAGCGACGTCGGCAGCAGGGGCAACGAAGGCACGGGCGCTCCTCGATGTCAGGGCGGTCCGGAGTGGGTCGCCCTGACATCGTCGGCCAGCGCCGCGGGTGGGGCAATGCTCCGGGTACCACGGTTCCCGCGCCAGCGGGTTGCCGCAGCGGAGGGTCGCCGCGTCAGACGCCGGTCCCCGCCCGCGCCGGGCGCACGTTGTGCCACCGGTTGAACACGTTGTCCGGGTCGAGCTCGGCCTTCAGCTTCGCGAGCCGCCGGTAGTTGTCCAGCCCGTAGCCGGCCACCACCCGCTCCTCGCCCTCGTCGCCGATGAAGTTGAGGTACACGTCGCCGGTCGACCACGGGCGGACGTCCGCCTGGAGGTTGCGCGCCCACGCCCGCGCGCGGTCGTCGTCGGCCGGGTCGGACCACAGGCCCAGCGGGTGGACCATCCACGAGTCGTTCCGGCTGAAACCCGGCCACGCCGCGCCACGCGCCACCGCGCCGCCGAGCGGCAACAGGAGGTGCTGCGACGGTGACGGGACGATCATGTCGTAGGCCCGCTCGCAGAACCGGTCCAGCGCCTCGTCCGGGAGGTCCTTCAGATGCTCGGCCGACCAGTAGTTCCGGTACCCGGGCGGGTCGTCGAGCATCGACTGGAACTCCACGTAGGGGATGTCGGTGATCAGCCGGCCTTCCGGCGCCATGGCGAGCAGCGGGGCGATGAGCTCACGCAGCTCGGCCTCGGGACCGCAGTAGGTCACCAGCACCACGGCACACAGCGTGCCGTGCAGGTGTGCCGGCACGAACTCCTCGGCCGGGCCGGTGAGATAGATGAGCCCGCCGCCGGCCTCGTCGGGCGCGTCGGCCAGCAGCGACCGGTACGCCGTGGCGACCGCGCGGCTCTGGTCCGCCGGCCACACCAGCAGCGCCATCGAGAAGTCCGGCAGCTCGTGCAGCCGCAGCGTGAACGCGGTCGCGATGCCGAAGTTGCCACCCCCGCCGTGCAGCGCCCAGAACAGCTCCTGGTTCTCCTGCTCGTTCGCGGTCAGCCGGCGGCCGTCGGCGGTGACGAGGTCGACCGAGAGGAGGTTGTCGCAGGCGAGGCCGAACTTGCGCTCGATCCAGCCGGATCCGCCGCCCAGGGTCAGCCCGGCGACGCCGGTCGTGGACACCCGGCCACCGGTGGTCGCGAGGCCGTGGTGCTGGGTCGCCCGGTCCACATCGGCCCACACCGCGCCGCCGCCGACGCGCACGGTGCGCTGGTCGGGGTCGACCCGGACGTCGTCGAGCCGGCGCAAGTCGATCACGAGCCCGCCGTCGGCCAGGCTCGCGCCCGCGACGCTGTGCCCGCCGCTGCGGATCGCGACGTCGAGGCGGTTCATCCGGGCGAAGTCGAGCGCGATCGGGATGTCCGCGGCGGTCTCGACCTGGGCGATCACCTGCGGCCGGGCGGTGATCATCGAGTTGAAGACGGCACGCACGTCCTCGTAGTCGGCGTCCGAGGTGGTCACGACCCGACCGCCGAACCCCGCGCGGAGAGCATCGATCGACGCCGGTTCGAGCAGATTTCTCGTCATGCGCAGCTCCTAGCGATTCCCCGATAGTCGGGGGTCGCGGGAGTTCGCCGACCCGTTACGGAAACGCCGTCCGAAAGTCCTTGACGAACCGGGAGCTTGTGCGGGCGATCACCTGGGCCAGGCGGCGACGGGGCCGTCCCAGGACCAGTGCGGCATGGGCAGCCCGGCCGCCGGCGGCTCGTCTCCGTAGGACAGCACCTCGTCCACCGCGGCCCTCATGTACGCCCGCATCGCCGCGCGGAACTCGGGGTCCTCGGGAAGCCCGGCGTCGTCCATCGCGGCGACGAAGCACTCGTAGAACCGGCGGCCGAGGTCGGTGATCTCCCCCTCGCCGCTGTGCATGCGCATGACAGCCGAGTGGTCCCCGCACGACTCGGAGAACCGCGGCGGGCCGCCGAGGACCTCCGCCCAGTAGTGGGCCAGCCGCTCGACGTGCCGCGGGTGCTGGTCGGGATGGGAGAACGGGTGGTTCAGCTCCGGGTCGGCGAGGCAGCGCGCGTGGTGCGCCGTGGCGAGGGCCAGGAACGCGGGCTCACCACCGGCGAACTCGTACAGCGTCGGACGCACGCGGGCAGGCTCGCACACGGTCGGGGTGAAACGCCAGCCTCACGCTCCGGCGCGGACGACGTGTGCGGCGATGCGCCCGCGCGCGTCGAGCCAGCCGTGGTCGCGGGCGTAGTCGAGCATGCGCTCGTACGGCTCGCGGCGGTGGTCCGCGTCGTACGCGCCCAGCTCGCGCAGCCACGACTCCTCGACCCACGCCTGGTCGCCGGTCAGCTCGAGCCGGCCGGCCAGCGCCGCAGCCGCCGCCTCGGCGCCGACCGCCAGCTCCACCGCGAAGTCCGCGTAGTCGTCCGGGGCGACCAGTCGCGCCCGCACCGCTGCGGCCTCAGCCTCCACCCGTATCCGCATCGCTCGACGATCGCAGGCCGGGCGTGGCACCGGCCACCGCGTGCGTGCGTGGTTCGCCCGCCCGGGCCTGCGCGAGCCGGACGACCACGTGCCCGACCACGTGATCCACCGGAATGGCCCCGAAGGCCCGTGAGTCGAGGCTGCGCTCGCCGTCGCCACGCACGTAGATCCGGCCCGCGGAGATCGTCTCGCCCTCGCCGCCCGGATCGCCCGGCACCGGGTCCCCGGCGACCGCGACGACCCGCTTGATCAGGTACGAGTACGGCCCGGGCATGCCGTCCGGCCGCCGGCACACGACCACCTCGCCGCGCCGGACGGTGGGTCGCAGGGTGCGGCGGATCGTCAGCACCGTGTCGCCGGACCGGAAGGTCGGCGCCATGCTCGCACCCTCCACTTTGATCACGAGCAGCGCCAGCCGGGCGGCGCCGATGCCCGCGGCCAAGCCGGCCAGTACAAGCAACCCCTGTCGCACAGTTCAAACAGTGTATCGACCGATCAAGAAAGACACCGTGCCTCCATTCGGTTACAGAATTTCCATCTGCCCAGCTCAGCCGCCACGGATCGTTGACCGTCACCAGTTCCGTACCTACCTTTGATGCCCGCCGAACGGGGAAGGGACCGGCGCATGCGTAACCAAGGCATCGGCTCGTGGACCGCCCGCCGGGCGCGGATGTCGCCCGACGCCACGGCAGTGGTGGCCGACGGTCGCAAGTGGACATACGCCGGGCTGCACCGGCGCTGCACCAGGTTGGCACACGCACTCGCCCGCGTCGGCGTCGGCAGCGGGGACCGGATCGCCTACCTCGGGCCGAACCACGGGGTCTTCCTGGAGACGCTGTTCGGCGCCGGCATGCTCGGCGCGATCTTCCTCCCGCTCAACTCCCGGCTCGCCCCGGCCGAGCTGGCCTACATCATCGGCGACAGCGGCACGACGGTGCTCGTGCACTCCCCCGCACACCGGGAGACCGCGACGGCCCTGCGCGACGTCGTGCCGCACGTGATCGACTTCGACACCTACGAACGGCTTCTGGCCGACGCCCCGGAGGACCCGCTCGACGAGCCGGTCGACCAGGAGGACATCGCGGTCGTCATGTACACCTCGGGCACCACCGGGCGGCCGAAGGGCGCGGCGCTGTCCCACGCCAACATCCACTGGAACAGCTTCAACGTGCTCATCGACGTCGACCTCACCAGTGCCGAGGTGACCCTGGTGAACGCGCCGATGTTCCACGTCGCCGCGCTCAACCAGACCGTGCTGCCGACGCTGCTCAAGGGCGGAACGGTCGTGCTCATGCCGGCCTTCGACCCGGCACGCTCGCTCGAGCTGATCGCCGAGCACCGCGTCACCTACCTGTTCGGCGTGCCCGCGATGTTCCAGGCCATCGCCGCCTCGCCCGGCTGGGCGGACGCCGACCTGGCCTCGGTGCGCACGATGATCTGCGGTGGCGCGCCGGTGCCCGAGCAGGTCATCACCACCTACCAGGCGCGCGGGCTGACCTTCCTGCAGGGCTACGGACTCACCGAGTCCGGGCCGAGCGCGCTGTTCCTGCGTGCCGGGGAGAGCCGGCGCAAGGTCGGCTCGGCCGGCACGCCGTGCTTCTTCACCGACGTGCGCGTGGTCGGCCCGGACGGCGCCGACGTCGCACCGGGCGAGCCGGGCGAGGTCGTGGTTCAGGGCCCGCACGTCATGCACGGGTACTGGGACAAGCCCGCCGAGACCGCGGCCGTCCTGTCGGCCGACGGCTGGCTGCGCACCGGCGACGTGGCGGTCGGCGACGGCGAGGGGTACCTCTACATCCGCGACCGCATCAAGGACCTGATCATCTCCGGTGGCGAGAACGTCTACCCGGCCGAGGTGGAGGACGCGCTCCGCCAGCACCCGGCCGTCGCGGACTGCGCGGTCATCGGCGTCGCGCACGAGACGTGGGGCGAGGTCGGCCGGGCGGTCGTGGTGCTGCGCGACGGGGCCGGCGTCGAGCCCGCCGAGCTGCGGGAGTTCCTTGCCGCGCGGATCGCGAGGTACAAGATCCCGGCGTCGGTCGTGTTCGCGACCGAGCTGCCCCGCACCGGGTCGGGCAAGGTACGCAAGACCAGGCTGCGGGCCACCTACGGCGACGGCTGACGTACTACAGGTCGTTGCCCGCCACGGACAGGTTGAAGCTGCGGGTGGCCAGCGGGAAGTCGGCCACGTCCGTGCCGGTCAGCGCCAGCGGCAGGGTCGCCCAGTTGACGAAGCTCGGGTCGACGACCTTGGCCCGCGTGAGGGTGCCGTCCGCGGACAGCTCCACGCGGTGGGTGATCGTGCCGCGCCAGCCCTCGACGATGCCCACGCCGGTCGCCGGTGCGATGCGGCGGGCCAGCGGCGGCTCGGCCGTGTGGTCGAAGCCCTCCTCGGTGAGCGCGGTGATGAGCCGGACCGAGTCGGCGAACTCCGCCGCCCGGGCGAGGAACCGCGACAGCACGTCGCCGTCCATGCGGTCGTACGCGCGCGGCGGGTCGCCGGGCAGGAACGGGTGGTCGTGGCGCGCGTCCACGGTCAGGCCGCTCGCCCGCGCCACGTAGCCCAGCGCGCCGTGCTCGCGCGCCCGCGCCTCGGTCAGCACCGCGGTGCCGGTGAACCGGTCGACCACGACGCTGCTGTCGAGCACCAGCTCCACGACCTCGGCCAGGTCGGCGGCGAGCGACTCGAGCCGGCCCGGGTCGGGCAGGCTGCGCACCGTCACCCCGCCCGGGTGGACCGCGCCGCGGAGCAGCCGGTGGCCGGTCACGGTGTCGTTGAGGCGCAACAGCTCCTCTCGAATCCGCTGCGCGTGCGCGTCCAGCATGCTCTGCCCCGCGTGGCCGCACAGCGCGCCCAGGTCGCCGGCGTGGTTGTACAGCCGCTCCAGCTCCAGCAGGACCGCCCGGATCCGCTGGACGTCCGGCGAGACCCGGTGACCGCTCGCGTCCTCGACGGCGAGGCAGAACGCCAGCGTGTGACCCACGGCCGTGTCGCCGCTGATCCGCTCGGTCAGCTCCACGGCCGCGGCGGGCACGCGGCCGTGGAACAGCCGCTCGATTCCTTTGTGGACATACCAGAGCCGGCCGCCGACCGCGGTGATCCGCTCGCCGTCCACGGTGAGGCGGAACTGGCTCGGCTCGGTCACCCCGGCGTGCACCGGGCCGAGGGAGACCTCCGCCTCGTCGATCGGGGCCGGGACCTCGGCGGCGGCGAACTCCGGTGGCTCACCGGCACTCGCGAGCATCGGGTACCAGCCGCGCGGCCAGTGCCCGTGGCGAACCAGCCGTCGCGGCATCGGGTGGCCCACCGTGGCGATGCCGAACAGGTCGTGCAGCTCGCGTTCGAACCGGCCCGCCACCGCGGACATGCGCGCGAGGCTCGGCACCCTCGGGGTGTCGCGGGGCACCGGGACCGCCAGCTCGACGCGGCGGTCCGGGTCGGCCGCGGTGAACAGGTACACCGCCCGCAGCCCGGTGTTGCCGACGTCCTCGTGGCCGGCGACCAGGGCCACCCGGTATCCCTTGTCCAGCAACGACTTCGCCCGCGCCGGCAGGTCGTCGGGGCTGATCGTGAGCGCCGTGCGGTGGTGGCCGACCGGGTCGCCGGGCGGGCCGGGCG
The DNA here is from genome assembly GCF_050699935.1 of Actinophytocola sp. Classification (NCBI taxonomy): domain Bacteria; kingdom Bacillati; phylum Actinomycetota; class Actinomycetes; order Pseudonocardiales; family Pseudonocardiaceae; genus Actinophytocola; species Actinophytocola sp. Next base: position 12,231 of record NZ_JBOHGB010000019.1, on the reverse strand, counting down.
TCGGTGTGATCCGTGCGGTCATGGTGCCCCCACAAGCGTGCCGGTGACCGGTGTGCCTACGAGTGTGTCCGCGGCCAGCCGCAGCAGGGTGGCGAGCGGCTCGGCGGCCACGCCGAGGGCCGCGCACACGACCAGCCCGCCGAGCAGCGTGGCGGTGGTGGACGCGGGCAGCGGCTGGCCCGCGGTGGCCGCGCCGGGGCTGTCGGGCGGATCGCCGAGCAGCATGCGGCTGGTGTGGGCGATCAGCGCCACCGCGATGACGAGCACGCCGACCAGCGCGATCGCGACGAGCCAGCCGAGACCGGCCGCGAACCCGGCGCGGGCGATGCCGAGCCCGCTCGCGAACAGGCTGAACGGCGGCAGCCCGAGCAGCGCGAGCACCCCCGCCCCCACCGCCGCGGCCAGCATCGGGTGCCGGGCCGCGAGCCCGCGCACGCCATCGGTCCGGCTCGTGCCGGTGAGCTGCCGGATCCGGCCGGCGCCGAGGAACAGCACGGCCTTCGCGAGCCCGTGCCCGAGCAGGTGCAGCAGCGCCGCGGCGAGCGCGAGCGGGCCGCCGATGGCCGCGCCGAGCGCGACGAGGCCGAGCTGGCCCGTGCTCGAGTAGGCGAGCATCCGCTGGTAGTCGCGCTGGGCCAGCAGCAGGGAGGCGGCCACGAGGAGCGAGACGACCGCGAGCGCCGCGAGCAGCACCCGGCCGAACGTCGGCCCGAGCACCACGTCGGCGACCGCCTTGACCCGCAGCATCGCGTAGGCGGCGACCGGCAGCAGCACACCGGAGAGCAGCGCGGCCACCGGTGCCGGCGCCTGGCCGTGCGCGTCGGGCACCCACGCGTGCAGCGGCGCGAGCCCGGCCATCGTGCCGAACCCGACGACGAGCAGCACGACCGCGATCCGCACACCGTCCACATCGGACCCGGCGTGGTCGAGGAGCACGATGCCCAGCAACGCGAGCGCGAGGCCGGCCGAGCAGATCACGACGAGCTTCCAGGCCGCCTCGGCACCCGCCCGCCCGGCTCCCTGCCCGACGAGGAACCCGGTGACGAGGACGGCGGCCTCGATCGCCACCCACAGCAGGCCGAGGTCCGCGGCGAGCACGGCCAGCACGGCCGATGCGAGGAACAGCTGGACGGCCGCGCAGTGCCAGCGCGCGGTCCGCTCGGTGGCGCGACCGGCCTCGACCTCGGCGGCGAGGTGGGCGGGCGTGGCGGCGGTCGCGAGCAGCGCCACGGCGCCGACCACGACGAGCAGGAACGCGGTCAGCGCGTCCGCCCGCAGCACGCCGGCCGCCGCGGTGTGCTCCCCCGCCCCGACTACCTCCACGGCCGCGCCGATCGCGGCGGCCAGCACCAGGCCGGCACTCGCCGCGCCGGCCCACGCGGTCGCCGGCCGCCAGCCGAGCACGGCGTACGCGATCGCGCCGAGCAGCGGCACGACGAGCGGCGCGAACATCCACACGGTCATCATGAGTCCCGCAACTCCCGAAGCTCGTCGAGATCGATGTCGCCGACGGTCTCCCGCGTGCGCGTGGCGGACAGGCGCAGGATCACCAGCACCAGCAACACGTCCAGCGCCACGCCGACCTGCACCAGCAGGCCCAGCCCGGCACCGGTGAGCAGCGTGACGGCGGTGATCCCGTTGTCCATCAACAGAAGTCCCGCCAGCTGCGGCAGCGCGCCCCGCCGGGTGGCCAGCACGAAGAAGCCGATCAGCACGACGGCCACACCCACCGGGATGGCAGCGCTCGCCGGGGACGGCGCCCGCTCGACGAACGGCCGGGACACCACGAACGCCAGCAGGGTGAGGCCGGCCACCGCGAGCAGCGACACCGCCCCGCCGGCCAGCGGCCCAGGCTCCGGGCGCGGCGGACCGGCGGACGCCCGCCGCATCAGGTAGGGCAGCACGACCGCGCGCAGCACCAGCAGCCCGGCGGCCACCGCCCACAGCTGGACGGACACCTGGTAGACGGCCAGGACCGCGCCGAGCCCGGCCAGCGCCACGCCCTGCAGGACGAAGGCCCGGACCACCACGGCGAGCCGGTGGCGCCACAGCGCGAGCGCCGCGGTCAGCAGCAGGGCGCCGCAGGCCAGGTAGAGCAGCTGCGTGTACAGCGAGTCGGTCACTGTCCCGCCTCCCGTTCCGCCTCTCCGGAATTAACTGCTGTGGTCGCCTTGGGTTGGTGCCTTCCGGTTGAGCACGTACTTGTGGCTGGGTTGCGTCCCGTTCCCCTTAGGTGCGGTTTCATGTCATTCCCCTCAGGCCAGGAAGAACGAGGCGGAGACGGCCAGCAGGGCGAGCACGAACGAGCCGGCCAGCAGCTCCGGCACCCGGACCAGCCGCAGCCGGGCCACGAACACCTCGGCGACCGCCACCAGCACGCCGAGCACGCCGACCTTGACCACGAGCGCCGCCACCCCGACGAGCACCGTCCCGGCATCCGCCCCGCCCGCGTCACTGGTCGCGATCCCCCACGGCACGAACAGGTTCGCGAGCAGGCCGAGCAGGACGGTCAGCCGCATCGCGGACGCCAGCCGGACGAGCGCGAGGTCCGGGCCGGCGTAGTCGAGCTCGGTGGCGCCGTGGATCATCGTCGCCTCCTCGCCCGTGGCCGGGTCGTCCACCGGCCGCCGCCCGGTCTCCGCGACGATCGCGACGACGAGCGCGGCGGCGGCGAGCAGGCTGCCGGGCGAGATCACCCGCATTGGGTCGTCGAGCGTGGCGGACACGATCTCGCCGAGGTTCGTGGAGCCCGCACGCGTGGCCAGCGCCAGGACCGCGACGAGCAGCGTCGGCTCGGCCAGCGCGAGGATCGTCAGCCGCCGACCCGCCCCCAGCCCGCCGAACCCGGTGCCGGTGTCCAGCCCGCCGAGCACCAGCGCGACCGCGCCGAGCGCCAGCAGCGCGACGACCGCGAACAGGTCCGCCGCCGCGCCCACGGCCGACTCGGCCGCGACGAACGGCGCCACGACGGCGACCACGACCGTGGTGGCGAGCAGCAGCAGCGGCGCCGTGCGGAACACCTCGCTCGTGCCGCCCGGGTCGACCGGCTCCTTGCCGAACAGCTTGCGCAGGTCCCGGTACGGCTGCCAGATCCCGGCGCCGACCCGGCCCTCGAGCCGCGCGCGGACCTTGCCGAGCACGCCGACCAGCAGCGGCGAGCCGGCGACGATCAGCACCGGCTGCGTGATCCCCGCGATCACCCCGAGAGCACTCACCGTGTCACCGCCAGAAGTAGGAGCAGCCCGCAGACCGCGAAGAATCCGTAGCCGACGTAGCGGTGCACGCTGCCGGTGGCGAGCAGGCGCCCGGCCCGGCCCCACGCGTCGAGCGCCGCGAGCGCGGGGCGGTAGACGCGCCCCTCGGTCCGCGCGGAGACGTACCCCGGCACGGCGAACGTCGTGGCCCGGCGCGGCGCCGGACCAGCCCCACCGTCCCATGTGGACACCGCACGGCGCGCGGCCGAGCGGCGGGCGAGCAACCTCGCGGCGCCGATCGCCAGCGCGAGCGCGGCCGCCAGTGCGACGGCGACGATCAGCGGCGACAGCGTGCCGGCCAGCCCGGCCAGGCGCACGGTGATCACGCCGGTCACCACCGGGTCCCCGGCTTGGTCGGCTCCGCCCAGCACGCTCCCGCTCGCGGTGCCGAGCGCGGGCAGCACGAGCGTCGGCGCGAGCGCGAGCACCAGGCACGCCGCCCCGCCGAGCCCGAGCCCGGCGAGGACGGCCGGCGGGCTCTCGCTCGCCTGCTCGGCCGCCGCGCTGCGCGGCCTGGCGAGGAACCCGATGCCGAACGCCCGGCCGAACGCGGCCACCGCGAGCCCGACGGACAGCGCCACCGCGGCCAGCGCGACCGGCACGGCCATGCCGACGGACATCCCGCCGTCCTGCGGCGCGTGGACCAACGCCTGCAGCAGCAACCACACCGACACGAACGCGGTGCCGGGCGGCAGGGCCGACGCGGCGAGCGCACCCAGCCCGAACGCGGCCGTGGTCGCCGGCATCTTGCGGCGCAGCCCGCCGAGCGTGTCGAGCTCGCGGGCACCGGTCGCGCGCACCACCGACCCGGCGGCGAGGAACAGCGTGCTCGTGACCGCGGCGTGGCCGAGGACGTGCAGCAGCGCGGCGGTCAGCGCCAGCCCGGCCGCCACGCGGTCGCCGGCGGCCGCGAAGAGACCGGCCGCGCCGACGCCGACGAGCACCAGGCCCAGGTTCCCGATCGTCGTACGGGAGAGCAGCCGCTTCAGGTCGGTGCTCGCGGCCGCTCGCAGCAGCCCGGCGACCGCCGACAACACACCGAGCCCGACCACCGCGAGCCACCACCAGCGCGGGCCGCCGCCGAGCAGGTCGAACCCGACCCGGACGATCCCGTAGCCGCCCAGCGTCACCATGGCCGCGGACATCAGCGCGGACACGTGGCCCGGCGCCTCGGTGTGGGCCCGCGGCAGCCAGACGTGCAGCGGCACGATCCCCGCGGCGGACGCGAATCCGGCGAGCGTCAGCAGGAACGCGACCCCGCGCACCGCGCCGGACGGCTCGGCGTCGCGCAGCGCGGCGAAGGAGTCACCGGCCGGTCCGGCGAGCATGAGCAGTCCACTGAGGACGGCGAGGAAACCGAGCTGGGACATGGCCGCGTACCACCGGCCGGCGACCGCCACCTCGGGATCGCGCCGGTGCTCGACGAGGACCAGCACCAGCGAGGTGACCGCGACGAGCTCCCAGCAGAGGAGGAACGTGCCGACCCCGCCGGCCGCGGGCACCAGCAGCATCGCCACCACGAACAGTGGCACGATCGCCTGTGCCACCCGGGATCCCGCGTGCCCGCCGTCAGGCCCGATGTCACTGCCGACCGCGTAGACCCCGGCCGCGACGGCGACCGCGCCGACCGCCGTGAGGAACGGCCCGGACAGCGCGTCCAGCTCGATCGTGAGACCGGACAGCGGCAGCAGCCCCGGCACGGACGCGTCGTAGGGCTCGCCGGTCATGGCCGCGATCCCCGCGACGACACCGGCCAGGCCGGTGACCGCGGTGCCGAATCCGGAGACCGCAGCGCGGAGTTCCGGCCTGAGCACGTAGTCCGGCAGCGACCCCGCGAGCGCGGCGAGCACCCCGGAGATCGCCGCGACGGCAAGGAAGGTGGCGGCCAGCGACACTACCGAGTTCATCGCCCGGTCAGCCTTCGCAGGCCCTCGGTGATGGCCTCGGGCCGGGGCGGGCAGCCCTCGATCTCCAGGTCCACCGGCACGACGTCACGCACGGCGCCGGTGACCCCGTAGGCGTCGGCGAACACGCCGCAGTTGCGCGCGCAATCCCCGACCGCGATCACGGCCTTCGGCCCGGGGACCGCCTCGTGGGCGCGGCGCAGGGGCTCGGCCATGTTGCGGGTGACGGGACCGGTCACCAGCAGGGCATCCGCATGCCGCGGCGAGGCGACGAGCCTCGCGCCGTAGCGCTCCGCGTCGTGGACGGGTCCGAACGCGGAGCCCACCTCCACCTCACAACCGTTGCAGGAGCCCGCGTTGACGTGCCGGACCTGCACCGAGCCGGAGAACTCGGCGGCCACCGCGAGGTGGCCGTACCCGGGCCGCCCCGGATCGCGCTCGGCCACCCGTCCGGTCCTGAAGATCCTGCGCAACAAACCGAGCATGCGTGCTCCCGCGTCGATCCGGTGATCTCCTGAGGGCAGGCGGACACAGTACCGATCGCGAGCAACCGGCGGTCAACGCCCCGGCGGGCGATCGTCGCTTTCCGCTACCATTCGATTACCGCATCTCGTGGTTTGGGCCGTCGACATGGTCAAGAAGCGAAGACGTCGTGGTGGCGTCGAGGAGCATCACGTCCTCTCCACCACGACCATCGCACTCTGGGCAGCGGGGCTGCTCCTCACCGCCGCTGTCATGGTCGTCGTGCTGTGGTCGCTGTTCGGCACCGGCGACGCGGCCGACTCGGCCCGCCTCGACGTCATCCGCACCGCGGCGACCATCGTCGTCGGCACCGGCGGCGCGGCCGCGCTGCTGTTGACCGCGCGCCGGCAGCGGGTCACCGAGCTGGACGTCAAGCAGAAGGACCACGACGCGACCGAGCGCCGGCTCACCGAGCTGTACGGCAAGGCCGCCGACCAGCTCGGCAGCGACAAGGCACCGGTCCGGCTCGCGGGGCTCTTCGCCCTGGAACGCCTCGCGCAGGAGAACCCCGCGCACCGGCAGACGATCGTCGACCTCGTCTGCGCGTACCTGCGGATGCCGGCGAGGCCGCCCACCGCGCCGCCGTCCACCCCGCCACGGCTGCGCGGCCGCGGCGGCGGTTCCGGCGAGGAGGGCGAGGTCCGGGCAGCGGCGATGGAGCTGCTCGCGAAACACCTGCGGCCCGGTCCCGGCGACCCGTCGCCGACCTTCTGGCCGGACATCGACGTCAACCTGTCCGGCGCGACGCTCGCCAGGCTCGTGCTGACCCACTGCGTCGTGCGCACGGCCCGGTTCGCGGGCACGACGTTCGTCGGTCCGGCGACCTTCCGCGGCACGACCGTCGAGCGGGCGGCGGACTTCCGCGACGCGCGCTTCCTCGGCCTGGCCGACTTCCGCCGAGCGAGCCTCGGCGACGAGGGAAAACCCTTCCGTGGCGCCAGTTTCGAGGGCGAGGTCGACTTCGGGACGCAGACGAGGGCGACCCTCGCGGGCGCGCGGACCCGCACCGACCGCGAGCCCCATCGCCGCTGGCCGGCCGGCTGGGTGGAGCACGGCATCCCCGAGCAGCGGTCGTGGGCGACGCTGGTTCCCGTGCCACGCAAGGAAGATCGTCCGGAACCACCCGCCCGGTGACGGCGTCTTCCCTTACGAGCAACCACGACACCTCGAGGGAGGTGCTCCCCGATGTTCGAACCGCAGAACGCATACCCCGCGCGGCGATGCCACGGACAGCGCGTCCGGGGACGCCGACAGCTCCTCGACAGTCGTCGCACGGCTTGGGGGTCGTGACCGCGTCGTCGGGCCGCCGGCCGACCCCGGACTCACCGCTCGCGGCGAGTCGGATGACCGGGCCCGGCGAGACCCACGGCTTGGTGGCCGGTCTGGCCTCCCGGACCCGTCATCCGACCCGTCGTCCAGCACGACGTCAGCCGGTGCGGGGCACGACGAGCCCGGACTCGTAGGCGCACACCGCCGCCTGGGCCCGGTCGCGCAGGCCGAGCTTGCGCAGCACCCGGCTCACGTGGGTCTTCACGGTCTCCTCCCCCACGACGAGCCGGGCCGCGATCTCGGTGTTGGACAGGCCTTCGGCGATCAGCCGCAGCACGTCGGTCTCGCGCGGGGTCAGCGCGGCCAGCTCCGGCGCGGCCGGGCGGGGGCGCAGCCGGGCGTGCTCGGCGCGGCCACGTTCGCCGCCGGGCTGGTCGCGAGCTTCGGGGCGTACCTGCTGGCGTCGCCGATCCTGCGCTCGAACGGGCTCCGGCCCGGCTCACTCACCGACGGCCCGGTGCTGCGCGCGGTCGTCGGCACCGCCGCGCTGCTGGCCGTGGTCGCGGTGTTCAGCCTCGGCGTGGCCACGATCCTGCGGCGCAGCCTCCCGGCGGTCACCGTGGTGCTCCTGCTGCTGCTCGTGCCGCAGATCGTCGCCACGGGGCTCCCGGTGGCGGCGGCCGTGTGGGTGGAGCGGCTCACCCCCACCGCCGGGTTCGCCATCCAGCAGACGATCCGAACCTACGACACGGCTATCGGCCCGTGGGCGGGGTTCGGCGTGCTGTGCGCTTACACGGCGGTCGTGCTCGCGATCGCGGCCCGGCGACTCGCCCGGCGGGACGCATGAGGCACGCGCTGCACGCCGAGTGGACCAAGCTCCGCACGCTGCCGTCCAACGCGTGGCTCGCGCTCGCGATCGCGGGAGCCACGGTGGCGGCGAGCGTGGCGGTGGTGTGGACCGTGGACACCTCGCACTGCCCGTCGCCCGCGGAGTGCTTCGAGGACACCACGCGGCTCAGCCTCACCGGTGTCCGGCTCGGCCAGGTCGCGGTCGTCGTGCTCGCCGTCGGCATCATCGGCGGCGAGTACGCCACCGGGCTCATCCGCGCCACGCTGGCCGCCTGCCCGCAGCGGCGGACGGTCCTCGCCACGAAGGCGGCGGTGCTGACCGCGACCGTCGCGGTGGCGGGCGCGTTCGGGGTGGCGGGCGCGCTGCTCGCGGGCCGGATCATCCTGCCGGGCAACGGGTTCAGCGCGGCGAACGGCTACCCGCCGCTGTCGGTGACGGACCCGGCGACGCTGCGCGCGGCCGCCGGCACGGTGCTCTACCTGGTGCTGGTGGGCCTGCTGGCGCTCGGCGTGGCGGTCGCCGTCCGTGGCACGGCGGCGGCGGTCGCCGGGGTGCTGTCACTGCTCTACCTCGCGCCGGTGCTCACCGAGCTGGTGGCCGACCCGGACTGGCACGACCGGCTGGCGAAGCTCGCACCGATGACGGCCGGGCTCGCGGTCCAGGCGACCCGCGACCTGGACCGGCTGCCGGTCGGGCCGTGGGCAGGGCTGGGCGTGCTCGCCGCGTGGGCGGCGGCCGCGCTGGTCACCGGCGGTGTGCTGTTCGCCGCCCGCGACCAGTAGTCACTTGACCTCGGTCTGTGGCGGGGGTGGGCCGTGGATGTCGCCCTTCTCGATCTTGCCACCGAACTTGTCCTGCAGTGGCGAGATCTCCGCCAGGGTGTTGCCGGTCACCAGCCACCGCTCGCCGACGAGGTAGACGCCGCCGTACCACTTGGAGTGCTCAAGCCATGCGCGCTGGCCCTTTGCGGTGTCGAAGTCGGTGAGCACGTGCTTCGTGCCGTTGACCTCGCACCAGGCCAGCCGGTAGTCGGCGTACTTGCCGCCGAGCTGGGGTTCGCAGCCCATGCCGCTGGCCAGCTCCTGAACGGTCATCGGCTTCGAGGGCTTGCTGGGCAGGACGGACACCGGGACCTCGTCGCCGTGGCCGGTGCCGTGCCCGCCCGACGCGGAGGACGAGCCGCCGCAGCCGGCCAGCAGGGCCGCGGCGAGCGCCAGCACGGGCAGGCACGCCGGCACCACCCACCGGCGGCGCCGGGCATCTCTCGGGCATGCGACAGCTGCGTACCTCACGAACTCGTATACGGAGCCGGCCTACGTTTCGTTCAACGCGGGCGCCCGTTTGTGAGCACCGCCGCCGCCAGCACGACCGCGCCGACCAGCAACATCAGCCAGCCGCCGGCGACCAGGCCGGCCGGCACGCACAGCAGCGCGGCGGCCGCCGCCACGAGCCGCGACCACGGCCACGCCGTGGCCAGGCTGCGGTGGAACGCGGCCAGCCCCACCAGGTACGCCGCCAGGCCGAGCGGCATCAGCCACAGCTCGAAGTCGTGCAGCGGCTCGGTGAAGTAGGTGATCGCCTTCTTCATGCCGACCGCCGCCGTCGTGACGCCCACGATCATGACGAGGTAGGCGTAGCCGAACGACAGCAGCGCGGCCGGCCCGCGCCGCTGCGGCGGCATCGCGTCCAGCAGCCGCTCGCTGTCGCGGTCCTCGCGATCGAAGTAGATCCACCACATGCCCGCGCTCACCACGAGCGCCAGCACCGAGCCGAGCACCAGGGTGAGCGCGTCGCCCCGCTCGGAGGCGACCGCGCCGACGGCGATGATCGACTCGCCGAGCAGGATGATCAGCGCGAGCCCGTGCCGCTCCACGAAGTGCCCGGCGCCGACCACGAACCCGCCGATCCCCACCAGCTGGGGCGACACGTAGTGCAGGACCGCCGCCCCGAGCAGCACCCACGGCCGCGCGGGGGGCGGCACCACCCCGGCGACCACGACCAGCACCGCGCACGCGAGGTTCACCGAGCCGAGCCGCACGATCGCGGCCCGGCCGGAGGTACCGAGGAACGCGGCCATGTGCACGGCGACGACCGCGAGGTAGGCGAGCCCGAAGACCAGCCCGAACGGCCCCTCGGCGAAGAAGCGGGGCACCGCGAGCGACATCACGAAGTAGGCCGCCATGCCGGTGAGCAGCAGCAGCCGCGGGCCGGTGCGCGCCAGGTCCAGCGCGTTGGTGAGCCAGGCGTAGCCGCCGTACATCCACCAGATGATCGCCAGCAGGACGGCGGTCCGGCCCAGGCCGCCGACCGTGGGCGCCGCCGTCAGCACCGCCGCCACCTGCGTGATCGCGAAGACGAACACGAGGTCGAAGAACAGCTCGAGGGTCCGCACCCGCTCGGCCGGCGCGCTCACCGCTCGCGATGTGCTCATCGCGTTGATCGTAAGGGTCGCCGGGAGCGGAGCGAACCATCAACACTGCGGGCAAATGCTGCGAGCAAATAAGGTCGAGCCGGACGGATGGGAGGTCCGACGTGGCACGCTACGGAGCCCAGCACGGCCCGGACATCACGTTCCTCGGCGTGCCCGCTGCGACTGGGCCGATGCCTCGACCCACGCGGGTGCCGACGTGGTGATCCTGGGCGCGCCGTTCGGCGGCGGCACTCGCACCGGCCCCGGCACCCGGTTCGGCCCGCAGTACATCCGCCAGTCGTGCTACCCGCCGCACGACGGCTCCACCTGGGACCCGGCGCGGCCCCTGCTCGCGGATCGACCGGACCGCCATGCCTGACGACCCGGCCTCGGACGACTACCTGGAAGTGCCCCCCGAGGTCCTGGCCCGGCTGCGCCCGGTCTGCCTCGGGCTACCCGAGGCCTACGAGGAGCAGGCTTGGGTCGGCACCCGGTGGCGGGTCCGCAAGAAGACGTTCGCGCACGTGCTTCGGGTGACCCCGGGGCGGCCGCCGGTGCACGCGAAGGAGGCGTCCGTCGACGGGCCGAGCACCGTGCTGATCTTCCGATCGCATGGCCCGGAGCTGAGCGTGCTGACCGACACGGGCTACCCGTTCTACCGGCCGCAGTGGGGCCGGGATGTCGTCGGCATGATCCTGCACGCGGACGTCGACTGGACCGAGGTCGCCGAGCTCGTCACCGAGAGCTACTGCGTGCAGGCGCCGCGGAAGCTCGTGCGCCTGGTGGACCGGCCGGGCGTCTAGATCACTTCGCCGGGCCCGGGTCCGGACGCAGCACCGACGGCAGCCGGCACTCGGGGTGCAGCCGCAGCAGCTGGTAGGCGACACCGGCGGCACCGGGCAGCAGGCCGGGCACGAACACGTCCCGCGCCAGCCCGGTCACCACGCCGAACTCCTCGACCGCGCCGACCACGTGTGCGTCCACAGTCGACCGGTCGAGCCCGCCCGGGCCGAGGTCGCGCGCGATCGCCTCGGTGACGATCTCCCACACGCCGAGGTCACCGTGGCAGAGCGTGTGGTTCCAGCCGACGCCCTGCTCCCAGGAACTCGCGGCGGCCACCCGGACGGTCTCCCGCCAGTCGTCGGCGTACGGCCCGCCGAGCCCCAGCAGGTCGACCGCGGCCACACCGATCCCGGCGCCGCCGTGACACCACGCGCCCCCGACGCGGCCCTCCTCGCGCAGGTCCCGCCAGCCGCCGCGCTCGGGGTCGTACAGCGTGCGCTCGTAGGCGAATGCGGCCGCGGCGGTGTCGGCGTGCGCCTGTTCGCCGGTCACGTCCGCGAGCCGGGCGAGCGCCCAGCCGATCCCCGTCGCGCCGTGAGCGAAGCCGCCGACGCCCTCGGGGAACCGGTCGGTGGGCCAGCACACGGTGTCCACTTCGGACTCCGCGGCGGCCGGGGTGGCCGCCGCCACGAGCGCATCGCCGAGCTCACCGGCGAGCTCGGCCCAGCGCCGGTCCCGGGTGTGCTCGGCGAGGCGCAGCAGCGGGACTATCGCACCGGCCCGGCCGGCCAGCACGTCGTGGGCCGGATGCTCGGCGGCCGCCCGGGAGACCTGCCCGGCGAGCGCGGTGGCCCACTCGAGCGCGTCGTCGCCGACCGCCCCGAGGCGACGCAGCAGCAGCCAGGCCCAGATGCGCGAGCCGAGGCCGAGATAGCCGCCCGCGAGCGGCGGCCCGCCGGTCGCCCGCTCGGCCAGGCGCATCGTGCGCATCGCGGAGCGCAGCACGCGGTCGAGGCCGGGTACCTCGTCGGCTCGGCCGGCGGCCTGCTCACGCAGATAGCCGGCGGCGAGCACGGCCACGCCGGCGGTGCCGCCGTACAGGTCGCCGGACAGGGGCCGCGCCGACCAGCCGTCGTGGTCGAGGACCGGCGCGACCCAGGTGACCGTGCCGTCCGGGCCGGTGATCGCGGCGTCGACGACCTGGCCGGCGACGACCGCGGCGAGCGCGCGGCGCCGGCG
>NZ_JBOHGB010000018.1:0-74445 GCF_050699935.1 Actinophytocola sp. | reverse complement strand
CCGGCCGGCCGTCGTCCTGCGCCACGAACCACAAGGTCAGGCCGACGGTCATCGCGGCCACGCCCACGACGATCACCCAGAACAGGTGGTTCAGCGGGTCGAACCGGTTCACCGCTCGGCCCGCGCGGTGTAGTTGGTGTGCCACGCCAGCGGGCCGACCGCCGCGTCCAGCTGGTGCATGAACACCCGCGTGCACCCGGCGCACAGGTCCGGCACGCCGATCCAGCCCTCCGCGAGCGACTCCACGCAGGTCTTGTTCTTGTGGGGGTTGCGGCACTTCGCGCGGTTCTCCTCGAAGATCTCGGCCTGGACCCGCGCGACGGTGGCTTCGAGGTCTTCGCGTCTGATGGGCCCGATGGTGTCGGGCAGCTCTTCGGGCACGGCGGGTTTGGTGGGCATGTCCACTCCCTCTGGACGTGCCCGTCAATCAAGGATAGCGGCACCCCTGTCGCTCACCGTTGACCAGCAAAACCGCTGGTGAGCATGCCGCTTAGCTGCCGCGTAGTGCGCGACTACCTCGAGTGAGTCTTGTCGTGGACACGCCCCGGCCCGCACTGGCCGGGGCGTTTCGCTTTACAGGGGCTCGGGTCTGGCTTGCGGCTCCCTGGAGCGGAGGGTGAGCCCGACGACGACCGCGGCGATGCCGAGTGCCTCCGGGATCGAGGGGACCTGGCCGAGCACGACGAGCCCGATCACCGTCGCGGTCACGGGGAGCAATGCCAGCAGCAGGGCGAAGGCAGCCTGACCGAGGCGCCGCAGGACCACCTGGTCGAGCGCGTAGGGCACCACCGTGGACAGCACGCCGACGCCGATGCCCATGAGCAGCAGTCGTGGCGAGCCCCAGACGGGCCCGGTGTCCCACGCCAGCGGCACGAGCACGACCGTGGCCACCGCGAACCCGACCGCGAGCCCGTCCACGCCGAGCCCGACGTCCGCCACGCGCTTGCCGACCAGGATGTAGCCGGCCCACAACACAGCCGCCGCCAAGGCGAACAGGACGCCGAGGGTGCTGCCCGCCCACTGGACGTCCGCTATAAGCAGAACTCCGCAGATCACCAGCAGCAGGGCGCCGACATCGCGCATGGTCCGCGACCCGAACGCCGCGACGAGCACCGGCGACGAAGAGTAGCGGCGCCGGCACCGCCCGCGCTCTTAGCACTCGAGCCACCGAGTTCACCAGCCGATCCTGCATGCCGGGACAGGCGCTGCGACAACTGGGTTAAAACTTGGTTTGAGGGATCTCTCATTACGGCGGGGAACACTGACGACAAGCAGAACGTCTGGAAGAGTAGAAGGTGCGAGCACTCCCCAGTGGTGATCGCAGCCGGAGACGGCATCGGGCCAACCGGTGCCGGGACGGAGGGAGATCTGCCATGAACACAACACTCGCCCGCCCCGACCTGACCGCTGCCGATCGCTGCGACCGGTGCGGGGCCGCCGCACAGGTCCGTGCCATCCTTCCGTCCGGGGGCGAGCTCCTCTTCTGCGGGCACCACGCGCGCAAGCACAAGGAGCGCCTGCGTGAGCTGGAGGCGGACCTCCAGCAGGGGCAGTCGTAGTCCTCGGCCTGACGAGACTTCAGCGCGGGCGGGATCCGGAAGGGTCCCGCCCGCGCCGTGTCCGGATCCGTGAGTGGGCAGGCCCCGCCGGAACCCGCCCACTCACACCCCCGGTGACGCCGCCGGTTCCCCGGTCACCGAACGGCCACCTCCAGAAGCTGGGCCAGCCCGCTGAGCACCTTGGCCAGGAGACGCAACAGGTCGTCCTCCAGCCTCGCCTGGTGCAGAAGAGCCAGTACCACGGCCGGCAGCACGACCCTGATCAACTTCATGTCCCCATCGTCGGGGACCGCCGGCCCCGGAAGACGATCGTTGACGACGGTTGCCAGATCTTGGCGAGGCTTGACGAAGATTGACGACTCACGGAGTGCGTCCGGTGTGTGTCTGGCACACTCGCCCTCCGACGGTGACGGTGCGGGCAACCGGAGGGGTCCGATGGCGGGGGTGCCCATGCCGGAGCTGCCGCCCGGCCCGGCGTGTGATCTCATCACCGCGTTGCACAAGCTGTACGAAAACGCGGGCCGCCCCAGCCTGCGAGATGTCAGCAAGTGGATCGAGGACGACGACGACCTCCCCGCGACGGCGAGCCACGAGCAGGTGCGCCAAGTCCTCCTCGGCAAGCTGACCACGTGGCAGCGGACCAAGGCCTTCGTCCACGTGCTCGTGCGCGAGTCGACGCCTCCCGGGGACCTCGATGCCACCCTGCTCGAGTTCAAGGAGCTCTGGCTCGCTGCCGACAACACGCGTAAAGAAGTGCGGGCCAGCCCGAAGCTGGACATCGCCGTCCGCTGGCTCTACGGCGACGGACCACGGGAGGCAGTCAAGATCGTCCTGCGGACCACCCTGCTCGTGCCGCTGGCCGGCGAGGGTGGCTTCGTCCTCGCCGAGACCCGCGCGCTCGGCCGCTGGCTGTGCGTGTTCACCAGCTCGGCACGGCTGACGGAACACCAGGCGGCGACCGAACCGGCATGGTCGGCCACGTGGACACCGATGGGCGGCCGTCAGCTGTTCGAGCGGCTGCACGCCGTGGCCGGGGATGCCAGCATCCTCGTCGACGGGTGGACAGAGAAGAACGCCTTGCCGATAACGGCCGAGATCATTGCCACGACGATTCGGTAGGCTCTGACGCCGAGATCGGGGGTTTGCGAACGCAAGGGGGACGGAGAGTGGCGGACTTCGAGGTCGATGTCGACGAGGTGCGGCGCGCGGGCACACAGGTGCGCGGTCTGGGTGACTCGCTCGCAGAGGCCGACAGCCTGAAGTACCTCACCGCGCCCGACGAGGTCGGCGACGACGAGCTCGCACGTGCGCTGGCCAAGCTCCACCGGGCATCCCGACGCAGCACCGACGATCTTCGCGAGCTGTCCGAGAAGGCGGCGAGTCGGTTGGCGGACACCGCGAACGAGTACGAGCGCCTGGACCAGGCCGTTGCGAACACGCTCAGGCCGGAGTCGAGTGCCAGTTGACCAACTCCGAGCTGCGCGGCAACGCCACCGCCATCGAGAGTGAGGTCCAGCGGCTGCGCGCCCTGCGCGACACGCTGGACTCGCTGGGCGACGCCGTCCGCGATCTGGCGATCGATCGTTGGGAAGGTCCGGCGCGCGAGGCGTTCGACCAGTTCCGGCAGCGATACTGGAAGCGGCTGTACGAGGTCGCCGAGCTGCACGACGACGCTGCCACGCACCTCGACCGGTACTACCGGACGCTGGTCGACCTGCGCGGCCGGATGGCGGGGGCCGGCGTGGTGCCGGGGGTCGCCGCCGACGACCTGGCCCGTTGGCAGGGACAGCTCCAGACCGAGGCGCACACCGCCGCGGTCGCCATCCGGACGGTCGCGGCGGCGCTCGACGCGCTGCCCCCACTGCTGCCCGAGCCGCCCGAACGCGTGCCCGAACCCGCCGCAAACGTGCCGCCGGCGGTGCTCACGTCCGGACCGGCAGACCGGTCCGGCGGGCTCGACATCCGGACCGTGTACGGCGATCCGGCGAGCTTCCAACGCGACATCGACGAGCTGCGCGCGCAGATCGCCACCGGGAAAACGGTCGTGGTCGGTCCATAGGTCACACGGCGTCGAGGACGGGCTCGAAGGCCAGCTCGGCGGCTCCGAGCAGGGTGACGTCGCCGCCCAGGGTGGAGGCCACGATGCGGGTTCCGCCGACGGCCCGGGACACCAGCGACCGCTCCCGGACGGCGGCGGCTACGTCGGCGATCAGCGACGCCGGCAACGCCGTGAACAGGTCGCCGAGGACGACGAGCTCCGGGCCGAGCACGTTCACAACGTTGACGAGCCCCAGCGTGAGCCACTCGGCGAACTCCCCGAGCCGGGACCGGATCTCGGCGGGATCCGCGGCCAGGGAGCGCAACTCGGCCACCACCGCCCCGCGCGGCGAGCCCTCGCGCAGCCCCAGCGCGCGACACAGCGCCCGCTCGCCCACCTCGGTCTCCCAGCAACCCTGGCTGCCGCAGTAGCACGGCCGCCCGCCGGGGTGCACGACCATGTGCCCCAGCTCCCCCAGGTACCCGGCGGTCCCGCGCAGCGCGGACCCGTCCGAGATCACGCCGCCGCCCACCCCGACGTCCGCCGACACGTAGACGGCGTCTGAGGAACCTCGGGCCGTGCCGCGGAGATGCTCGGCGAGCGCGCCCAGCTCGGCGTCGTTCCCGACCATGATCGGGACGTCGAAGACCGCGCCGAGGCGCTCGCCCAGCGGCACGTTCGTCCAGTGCAGGTTCGGCGCCTCGTGCACGTGACCGTCGGAACGGCGGACGACACCGGGCACCGACACGCCCACCGCCACCGTCCGGACGCCGAGGTCGGCCGCCAGCACCATGGTCGAGTCGATCACGTGGCTGATGACCTCGTCCGGCTCGCGGGTGCGGACGCGCAGGTTCCAGCTGTTGCGCCCCAGGATCTCGCCGCCGAGACCGACGAGCGCGATCGCCACCTGCTCGACCCGGACGTCGACCGCCAGCACGACCGCGGCGTGTGGCTGCGGCAGCACGAGCAGTGATGGGCGACCCGCCCCGCTGCGCTGCCGCGGCACCCGCTCCTCGACCACACCGGACTCGGCGAGCCCGTCCACCAGGGCCTTGATCGTGCTGCGGTTGAGCCCGAGCTCAGCCGCGAGCGACGCCCTGGTGCACGGGCCGCCGATGTGCAGTCTCCGGAGCAGGACCGTGCGGTTGTGCCGGCGCACCTCGTCGGGCCGGGCGCCCAGGCTGGGCGTCCCGGTGGTGCTCGTCAATCCCCTCGCTCCTGTCGCATCAACGCGCTCAGCCCGCGACCGCGGCCCTCCGCCGGGACAGCGCGTCGACCGTGGCGGCCAGCAGCAGCACGAGCCCGGTGATGATGTTGACGATCGCGGCGGGCTGGTGGAGGAGCCCCAGGCCGTTCTCCACGACCGCGAGCACCAGGCCGCCGATCACCGCGTGGGCCACCTTGCCCCGGCCGCCGAACAGGGACGTCCCACCGATCACGGCCGCGCCGACGGCGAACAGCAGCGTGTTCAACCCACCGGCCTGCGGGTCGACCGAGCCCGCCTTGGACGAGTACACGATCGCGCCGATGGCCGCCGCACTGGCGGACACCACGAAGACGCTCGCCCTGATCTTGCCCACGTTGATACCGGCGCGGCGGGCGGCCTCGGCGTTACCGCCGACCGCGTAGATGTGCCGGCCGTAGCGGGTCCGGTTGAGCACGTAGGTCCCGACCACGAGCAGGCCCAGGATGACCGGCACGACGTAGGGCACGCCGCGGATCGTCACGAGGTCCGGGTTCGGCGAGCGGTTCAGCGTCAGCAGCCAGGTCAGCACGATCGCGAGCGCGGCGACGGCGCCGGACTTGGCCAGCACGATCGGCGTCGGCTGGGTCACCAGTCCCCTGCGCAGCCGGAAGAAGTGCTCGCCGAGCACCACGAGCGCGTAGCCGCCGGCCGCGATGACGCACAGCACCCAGCTGCCCAACACCGACAGGCTGCCATTGGCGACGTTGAACAGCACCGGCGACGTGCGGATGCCGAACACGCCGCCCTCACCGATGAACTGCAGGATCACGCCCTGCCAGGTGATGAACAGCGCCAGCGTCACCACGAACGACGGCATACCGATCTTGGACACCATGAAACCGGTGATGCAGCCGATCGCCGCGCCGACGCACACCGCGAGCAGCATCTCCAGCCACGCGTTGGGCGCGACGCCGAGCAGTGCCATGACGACCGCGACGAGGCTCAGCACGGCACCGGCCCAGATGCGCATCAGCAGCGCGAGCGCCGCGGCGGCGACCAGGCCGAAGACGAACACGTAGAACACGGTGGTTCCCATGCCGCCGAGCAGGTTGCCGGCACGCACGTAGTGCATGGCCATCACAGCCGCGCAGACGCCGGACAGGGTGCCCGCGGACAGGTCGATCTCGCCCACCAGCAAGACGTAGACGAGGCCCATCGCGATGATCATCTTGCCGGCGCCCTGGGCGACCAGGTTCGCGGTGTTGTTCAGCGTGAAGAAGTTGTCGGAGAGCACCGAGAACACGATCACCAGTACGGCGAGACCGAGCAGGGCCGGCAGCGAGCCGAGCTCGCCGCCCCGCAACCGCGCGAAGTAGTCGCGGATCGCCTCACCGCTGGACTGGGACGTGCTGTCGATGCCGAAGTCGGAGATCGCGCCGCCGTTGGACGCGGTGTCGGACTTGGCCGGGGTTTCCGTCATGGGGGAGGTCCTCGGGTGAGATCAGAGAGTGGCTTGCTCGGGCCGGGCGAGGCCGAGATCACCGGACCGGCCGGCTGTGATCAGCTCGACGACCTGGCTGTGCGTGATCTCCTTCGCCGGCAGGTCGGCGACGAGCCGGCCGAGGTACAGCGTGGAGATCCGGTCGGCGACCTCGAACACGTCGGCCATGTTGTGGCTGATCAGCACGACGCCGAGGCCCTGCTCGGCCAACCGCCGCACCAGGTCCAGCACCTGCCGCGTCTGCGCGACGCCGAGTGCGGCCGTCGGCTCGTCGAGCAGGACGACCTTGCTGTCCCACAACACCGCCTTGGCGATCGCCACGGTCTGCCGCTGCCCACCGGAGAGCTGCTTGACCAGCGTGCGGACCGACTTGACCGTGCGCACCGAGAGCGACGCGAGCGTCTCCCGGGCGGCCTTCTCCATGCTCGCCTCGTCCATCAGCCAGCGAGTGCCACGCTCCCGGCCGAGGAACATGTTCTGCACGACATCGAGGTTGTCGGCCAGCGCGAGGTCCTGGTACACGACCTCGATGCCGAGGTCGGCGGCCTCGCGCGGGCTGTGGATGGTGACGTCCTCGCCGCGGAAGCGGACCTGCCCGGAGTCCATTGGGTAGATGCCCGCGACGCACTTGATCAGCGTCGACTTGCCCGCGCCGTTGTCGCCCACGAGTGCGGTGACCTCGCCGGCCCGGACCGTGAAGTCCACGTCGTGCAAGACGTGCACGGGGCCGAAGCTCTTGTTGATCCCGACCAGCTCGAGTAGGGGCTCACTCACGGAATTTCCTCCTCACCCCTGAGGCAGGCCGCGCCCGCAGCGCCGGGCGCGGCCTGTCAGGGTCGACCGGATCAGGTGATGCCGAGCTGGGTGCAGACGGCCTGGAGCGCGCCGGTGCACACCTCGTCGGCCTTCACGTAGCCCTCGTCGATGACCCGCTTGACCTCGTTCTTGGTGATCAGGAACGGCTCCTCCAGGACGGACTTGACCTGGCGGTTGCCCTCGGGGTCCTCGGTCGTGTCGGTCGCGATCTTGTCCGCGGCGGCCGTGTCGCCATTGGCCAGCGCGGCGGCCAGCTTGGCGGTCGCCTCGGCCTCCAGCTTGATCGGCTTGAAGACCGTCATGTACTGGTCGCCGGCGAGGATCGCCTTGAGACCGTCGGCGGTGGCGTCCTGGCCGGTGACCGGGACCTTGCCGTTCAGGCCGTTCTTCTTGAGCACGGTGATGACCGCGCCGGCCAGCCCGTCGTTGGCCGCGACCACGCCGTCGACCTTGCCGCCGTTGGACGTCAGGATCTGCTCGAAGGTGGTGCCGCCCTTCTGGTTGTCCCAGTTGTCGATCGGCTGGGACTGGACCAGCTCGAGCTTGCCGGAGTCGTAGAGCGGCTTGAGGACCTTCTGCTGACCCTCGTGGAACAGCGTCGCGTTGTTGTCGGTCGGCGCACCCTCGATCTCGATCACCTGCGCGCCCGGCTTGTTCTTGAGCGCGTCGGCCAGACCCTGGCCCTGCAGCTCGCCGACCCGCACGTTGTCGAACGACACGTAGTACTCGGAGCTGCCGCCGAGGTTGAGGCGGTCGTAGTCGATCGTCGGGATGCCCTGGGCCTGCGCCTTCTGCGCGACCGTGCCGCCGATCTCACTGTTGATGGAAGCGATGATCAGGACCTTGACCCCGTCGTTGATCATGCCGTCCGCGAGCGTGCTGAACTTCTGCACGTCGCCCAGCGCGTTCTGGATGTCCGGGTCGAGACCCTCTGCCTTCAGCGCCGCCTCGAGCATGGGCTTGTCGAAGCCCTCCCAGCGGGCCGAGGTCGCCGTCTCGGGGAGGATCACGCCGACCGGAATACCACCAGAGGACTGGTCGGCCGTGTCGCCGCCACCGCCGCCGCCCGTGTCCTCGTTGGCACCACACGCCGACAGGGCGAGGGTCAGACCCACCCCCGCGGCGAGAAGAGCAAGCCTTGTACTGCGCATTCAACGGTCCCTTCACAGTCCTCAGGACAAATGTTGCGGTGCACAACATATGCCCGCGCGAGCAGTGATGGAAGGCACAATCCGGCATTTCGCGCCTCGGGTACGACACAGTTTGGCAACGAACGGGCTATCCGCCCGCAATGCGGCCGTTGACCGCTACCAGGAACGCAGCGTAGCGATCCGCTCCTCGAGCTGCTCGACGGACGCCATCGCCGTGGGCGGTCCGGAGCACACTCTCCGTAGCTCGCTGTGGATCATGCCGTGCGGCTTTCCGGTGCGATGGTGGTACATCGCGACCAACGTGTTGAGCTCCTTGCGCAGCGACGCCAGCCGTTCGGCCACTGTCCGCGACCGTTGCGGCGCGACCTCCGGCTGGCGCTGCACGGCCCGGCGGGAACGCTCCGTGAGCTGCTCGGTCTGCCGCTGGCGAAGCAACGCGCGCACCTGGTCGGGCTCGAGCAGGCCCGGCAGCCCGAGGTACTCCTGCTCCTCCGCGGACCCGGCGAACGCGGCCGTGCCGAACGACGAGCCGTCGTAGATCACCTGGTCGAGCTCCGCCGACGCGGACAACGCGGTGTACGCCTTCTCCTCCTCGCCGGGCTCGTCCTTGACCCGGTTCGCGTCGAGCAGCAGCTCGTCGTCCCAGCCGTCGGACTCCCGGTCCGGCTTGCCGAGCACGTGGTCGCGCTGGGCCTCGAGCTGGCTCGCGAGCTCGAGCAGCACCGGCACGCTGGGCAGGAACACGCTCGCGGTCTCGCCGGGACGGCGGGCGCGGACGAAGCGGCCGACCGCCTGGGCGAAGAACAGCGGGGTCGACGCGCTCGTCGCGTACACGCCGACGGCCAGCCGCGGCACGTCCACGCCCTCGCTGACCATCCGTACGGCGACGAGCCACCGGTCGTCGGACTCGGCGAACTCGGCGATGCGGGCGGAGGCCCTGGGGTCGTCGGAGAGCACGACGACCGGGTCATGGCCGGTGGTGCGGGCGAGGATCTTCACGTACGCCTTGGCGGACTCGTGGTCCGAGGCGATCACCAGGCCGGCCGCGTCGGGCACGGTCTGGCGCAGCTGGGCGAGCCGCACGTCGGCGGCGCCCAGCACGGCCGGGATCCACTCGCCGAGCGGGTCGAGCGCCGTCCGCCAGGCACGCGCGGTCTGCTCGGCCGTCATCGGCTCGCCGAGCCGCGCGGTGAACTCCTCGCCCGCGCTGGTCCGCCAGCTCGCCTCGCCGGAGTAGGCGAGGAAGACCACCGGCCGGACCACGCCGTCGGCCAGCGCCTCGGCGTAGCCGTAGGTGTGGTCGGCCACGCTGCGCAGGAAGCCGCTACCGTCCGGTTCGTAGACCACGAACGGGATCTGCGAGTCGTCGCTGCGGAACGGGGTGCCGGTGAGCGCGAGCCGGCGGGTGGCCGGTGTGAACGCCTCGCGGATCGCGTCACCCCAGGACTTGGCGTCCCCGCCGTGGTGGATCTCGTCGAGCACGACCAGCGTCTTGCGGTGCTCGGTGCGCACCCGGTGCAGCATCGGATGGGCGGCGACCTGGGCGTAGGTGACGGCGACGCCGCGGTAGTCGCTGGACGTGGCGCCCGCCCCGTTGCGGAAGTTCGGGTCGATCGAGATGCCGGCCGTGGCCGCGGCGGCCGCCCACTGGTGCTTGAGGTGCTCGGTCGGCGTGACGATCGTGACCTGCTCGACGATCCGGTCGGCCAGCAGCTCCGCGGCCACCCGCAGCCCGAACACGGTCTTGCCGGCGCCGGGCGTGGCCACCGCGAGGAAGTCCTTCGGCCCCGCGGCCAGGTACTTCGTGATCGCGCGGCGCTGCCAGGCACGCAACGGCCGGGCTGTCGTGGGTGCCTGCGCGGCTCCCTGCTCGATCGGCTCGGCCGTCACCATCTCCCCCTGCTCGTCCGGGCACGGCAAAGCCCCCAAGGGACATCATTGAGGGCGAGGCCGACTGTACCTGCGGGGCACCGGCCGGGAGGTGGCGACACGACAGGCGAAGTTCCGGACGGGTCGCGCCGATCATGTGCCAATGCACCATGCTTGAGCTTGACATGAGTCCACAGCCACAACACCCGACCCGCAACGCGGCGCAGCGGACCGGCGCCCTGCTACGGCGCAGCCCCCTGCGGCTGCTGAAGCGCACGTGGGCGAAGGCGTGGGACGGCAACCTGTTCTCCGAGGCGGCCGAGGCGGCGTTCTGGCAGGTGTTGTCGCTGCCGCCGCTGCTGCTGGGCCTTCTCGGCAGCCTCGGCTACGTGGGCCAGTGGCTCGGCCAGGGCGTGATCGACCAGGTGCACGCCGCGATCATCGAGTGGTCGCGGACCGCGTTCAGCGCCAACGTCGTCGAGCAGATCATCGAGCCGACAGTGGACGACATCCTGCGGCACGGGCGCGGCGAGATCCTCACCGTCGGGTTCCTGATCTCACTGTGGGCCGGCTCGTCGGCGATGTCGTCGTTCGTCGACGCGATCACCGTCGCGCACGACCAGTACGGCGTGCGCAACGAGGTGTGGCAGCGGCTCTTCGCGCTGCTGCTCTACCTGGTGTCGCTGGGGCTGCTGGTGGTCGGGCTGCCGATCCTGGCGCTGGGCCCGGAGCTGCTGCCGAAGCTGTTCCCGGTCGCCTGGCGGCCGGACATCTCGTTCTGGGTGGACCTGCTCTACTACCCGACGCTGGGCGTGCTCCTCGTGCTGGCGCTGGCGACGCTGTACAAACTGGCGCTGCCGCGCAAGCTGCCGTGGCACCGCGGGCTGCCGGGCGCGGTGCTCGCGATGATCGTGTTCCTGCTGTCCAGTATCGTGTTGCGGCTCTACATCTCGTGGATCACCACGACCGGCTACACCTACGGCGCGCTCGCGACGCCGATCGCGTTCCTGCTGTTCGCCTTCTTCATCGGGCTCGCGATCGTGATCGGCGCGTACTTCAACGCGGCCATCCAGGAGATGTGGCCGGCCCGGATGACCCGGCGGCAACGCCGCAAGTGGCGGCGGCTGGAGATGGGCCGCGCCTCCGCCCGACCCACCGACGGGGCCCCGCCCCGCACCGCCACGCCGCCCGAAACCGCCATCCCGCCCCACACCGCCACGCCGCCCACCACCGCCACCTCGCCCAAAACACCGGACGTGCCCGCACGACCGAACGGGCGCACCGACCAGACGCCGACGATCCCGGCGGAGCGGCGGAAGCCGTGATCGGACGGCTGCACCACGTCGTGCTCGACTGCCCGGCCCCGCGCGACCTGGCGTCCTTCTACAGCGAGCTGCTCGGCCTCCCGGTCACCTACACCAGCGACGACTGGGTGGTGGTCGCCCGGAACGACACCACGTCGGGGCTCGCGTTCCAGCTCGCGCCGGACCACCGGCCGCCGGCGTGGCCGGACCCCGCGGCGCCCCAGCAGGTCCACCTGGACGTGATGGTCGACGACATCGCCGCGGCCGTGCCGCGGGTGCTCGCGCTCGGCGCCACCCGTCTCGCCGAGACGGTGTTCGCCGACCCGGCCGGGCACCCGTTCTGCCTGATCCCGCGGCCCGGGTGGGCACCGCCGGTCGGTGATCAGTCCTCGCCGCCGGGCGGGAGCCGCTCGTAGATCTTCTTGCACTCCGGGCACACCGGCGAGCCGGGCTTGGGAGAGCGGGTCACCGGGAAGACCTCGCCACACAGCGCCACCACCATCGTGCCCGTGACCGCGCTCTCGGTGATCTTGTCCTTGCGCACGTAGTGGAACATCTTCGGGGTGTCGTCACCCGTGGTGTCGGTGCCTTCCGGCCTCGTGTCCACATCGGGCAGCGTTTGCGTATTCACGGGCTCAATGATGCCTGAAATGACGCCACTCCCCAGCGGGTGCTGGCAGGATTCGGCTCATGTTCCAGAAGGTGATGGCCAGCTTCGGCCAGGGCGGCGCCACGGTCGACGCCCGGATTCTCGATCGGCACGTGCGCCCAGGCGGCACGTTGCGCGGTGAGGTGCTGCTCACCGGAGGTCAGGTCGACCAGGAGGTCGACTCGCTCGGAGTCACCCTGCTGGCCAGGGTGGAGCACGAGAACAACGGCAACGAGCCCTCCGTGGTCGACCTGCCGTTCCAGAACGTCCACCTCGCGGGCAAGGAGATGGTCCGCGCGGGGGCGCAGATCAAGGTGCCCTTCGAGGTGCAGATGCCGTGGGAGACGCCGATCACGACGGTCTTCGGCAAGTACCTCACCGGCATGGCCGTCGGCCTGCAGACGAACCTGAACCTGAGCCGCACGATGGTCGACCCGCAGGACGTGGACGCGGTCCCGATCGAGCCCGTGCCGGCGCAGCACCGGATCCTCGACGCCATGAGCCGGCTCGGCTTCCAGTTCCACTCGGCCACCCTGGTCAAGGAGCGGCTCGACGGCGCCGACCAGCAGCTGCCCTTCTTCCAGGAGATCAAGTTCGCGCCGTCGCCCAACTTCGCGAAGATGTTCCACGAGGTCGCGGTCACCTTCCTGGCCCGGCCGCGGGACGTGCAGGTCGTGCTCGACGTCAACAAGCGCGTCCGGGTGGTCAAGGGCGGCGGGCTCGGCGGGCGCGGACAGTGCATGCTGGGGATGTTCGTCGTCGAGTACGCCGCGCTGGGCCGCACCAACTGGGAACAGCAGATCGAGGGGTGGCTGCGCGAGGTCGCCAAGCCGCGGGGCATCTTCGACTAGCGGAGACGAGAGCGGAGCCGTGGCCATGGTCGAGCCCGTCGCATCGCGCCCGTACATGCCGGGGTACGGCACGCTGCCGCCCGGCCAGGGCACCGGCCTGCTGCCGTGGTCCTGGGCGCTGGCCCGGCTCCAGGAGAGCCACGACTTCTGGATCGCGACGGTGTGGCCGGACGGCCGCCCACACCTGTCCCCGGTGTGGGCCGTGTGGGACGATCGCGCGCTGTGGTTCTCCGCCAGCCCACGCTCCCGCAAGATGCGCAACATCCGGGCCGGCTCGGCGGTCGCGGTGTCCACCGAGGACCCGGAGAACCCGGTGGTGGTGGAGGGCACCGTCGAGCTGGTCACCGACTCCGAGCGGCTGCTCCGGTTCGTCGCCGTGGTCAACGTGAAGTACCGGACCGAGTATCCGGTCGAGTTCTTCGCCCCCGACCAGGCGGCGGTGGGGCGGGTCCGGCCCGCGCGGGCGGTGGGGCTGACGTCGAGCGACTTCGACGGCTCGCCGACACGCTGGACGTTTCCGGCGAGCTGAGCGGTCCTACGCTCGCCCTCTAGTCGAGTTCCGGGAGGTGACCGGCCGTGGTGGTGCTGATCGTCAGCCTGGTCGTCCTCGTCGCGGTCGTGGTGGTGATCGCGCTGGTGGCCATGTACAACTCGCTGGTGCGGGCGCGGCACGCGTGGCAGAACGCCTACGCGCAGATCGACGTCCAGCTCTCCCGGCGCCACGACCTGATCCCGAACCTGGTCGAGGTCGTCAAGTCGTACCTGCGCCACGAGCAGCAGACCCTCGCCGCGGTCACGGAGGCGCGCTCGGCCGCCGTGGCCGCACGCTCGGCCGCCTCGCCCGGTGACCCGGCGGCGATGGCGGCCCTGTCCGGCGCGGAGAACGCCCTCACCGGCAGCCTCGGCCGCCTGTTCGTGGTCAGCGAGAACTACCCGGAGCTCAAGGCGGACCAGAGCATGCGGCAGCTGTCCGAGGAGCTGACCTCCGCGGAGAACCGGGTGGCGTTCGCGCGGCAGGCCTACAACGACGCGGTCATGGTCTACCGGAACAAGCGGGACACGTTCCCGTCGAACCTCGTCGCGTCCCTGTTCTCGTTCGGCCCGGCCGCCTACCTCGAGCTGGACGAGCCGCACAAGCGGGCGGCGCCGCGGATCTCCCTGGACTCGGGCGAATGAACTTCTTCGAACGTCAGCGCGTGGTCCGCAGGATCTCCCGGCGCTTCGTCGTGCTCTTCGTCATCGCCGTGCTGGCGATCGTGGCCGTGATCGACGTCGTCGCGGTGCTCGCCTACGGCACGCAGCGGCCGGCCTGGGACATCGTGGTGCAGGTCCTCTGGGTCAGCGCGCTGGTGATCGCCGGGATCGGGCTGACCTCGTTGGTGCGGACGCACCTGCTGTCGGAGTGGGGCGGCGGCGGGGTCGCCGAGCGGCTCGGCGGCGTCCTGGTGCCGTCGGACACCACCGACCCGCGGCTGCGCCGGCTGCGCAACGTGGTCGAGGAGATGGCGATCGCCTCCGGGGTGCCCGTGCCCGAGATCTACCTGCTGCCGAACGAGAACCGGATCAACGCGTTCGCGGCCGGCTTCTCCCCCGCCGACGCGGCGATCGCGGTCACCCACGGCGCGCTGGAGCGGCTCAACCGCGACGAGCTGCAGGGCGTGATCGCACACGAGTTCAGCCACATCGTGCACGGCGACATGCGGCTCAACATCCGGCTGATGGGCACCCTGTTCGGCATCCTCGTGCTGGCGATCGTGGGCCGGCTGATGTTCAACACCCGCCGCCGTCCGCCGCTGGTGATCATCGGGCTGGCGCTGATCGTCGTGGGTTACGTCGGGGTGTTCTTCGGCCGGATGATCAAGGCGGCGGTGTCCCGGCAGCGGGAGTACCTGGCGGACGCGTCGGCGGTGCAGTACACCCGGCAGACAGCGGGGCTCGCGGGCGCGCTGAAGAAGATCGGTGGGCTGGGGTCGCAGCTGCGCAGCGGCCGGGCCGAGGACGTCAGCCACATGCTGTTCGGCGAGGGGTTCCGCGCCATGTTCGCGACGCACCCGCCGCTGGTCGACCGGATCTGGGTGCTGGAGCCGACGTTCGACCGGCGGCAGCTGGACGTGCTGTCGCGGCGGTGGGCCCAGGACCCGCCGTCGGGGCTGGCCGAGGACGAGGCGCTGGGCCTGGCCGGCGGCGGATCCACCCGGCCGGCGGGCCCGGCGCCAGACCCACTCCCGGCGGCCGACGCGCTCCCGGCGCCGGAGGCGCGGATCCCGGTGCGGCCGGACGACGTGGTCACCTCCATCGGGTCCGTGGGGTCCTCCGGCGCCACGGTGCTCGACGCCATCCCCGCCCAGCTGCTCGACCACGCCCGTGACCCGGAAACCGTGCTGCCGCTGGTGTTCGGCCTGCTGTTGGCGCACGACCCGCGGTCGCGCGCCAACCAGCTCACGGTGCTCACCGACCACTACGGCGACGGGTTCGCCGAGGCCACGCGGGCCGCGACCAGCCGGCTCGCCGAGCTGCACCCGGGCCTGCGGCTGCCCCTCGCGGAGGTCGCGTTCCCCGCGCTGCGGCGCCGGCCCCGGGCGGAGCGGGAGGCCGCGGTGGCATGCGTCCAGGCACTGATCCATGTGGACGGTCGCATCGACGTGTTCGAGTACTGCCTGTCCCGGCTGCTGCACCGCGAGCTGTACGAGTCGACGCACCGGTCCGCGCCGTGGCAGGGCCGGCGTACGCCGCGCGAGGTCGCCCAGCGGGCGGCGGCGAGGCTGTTCGCCCTGCTCGCGCAGGCCGGTTCGGACGACCCGGAGGTCGCCGGCGGCGCGTACGTCGCCGGGCTCAGCCGGCTCGTGCCCGGCAAGCCGATCCCGTTCGACCCGCCCACCGAAGGGGCCGTCGCGCTCGAGGAGGCGTGGCCCGCCCTGGACGCCCTGGAAGGGCTGGAGAAGGAGTTCCTCGTCGCGGGCATGGTCACGGTGATCGGGCACGATGGGGTCATGACCGTGTCCGAGATCGAGCTGCTGCGGACCGTGTGCGCGCTGCTGCGCTGCCCGCTTCCGCCGCTGGGGCAGGCCCAGCCGGAGCAGGTCGTGCCCGATCCCGGGCAGCGGTCGTGACGAGACTCGAAGAGAACATGCGGGTCGCCGACGAGGTGTCCGCGGCGCTGGCCGCCGGCACGGCCGTGGTGGCGCTGGAGAGCACGCTGCTCGCACACGGCCTGCCGCCCGGGCGCAACCGCTCGGTGGCCGACGCGGTCGAGGACGCGGTGCGCGAGGCGGGCGCGGTGCCGGCGACTATCGCGGTGCTCGACGGCGGGCTGCGGGTCGGCCTGGACGCCGCGGACCTGGACCGGGTGTGCTCGGCGGACCTCGCGAAGCTCTCCGCGCGCGACCTGGGCCCGGCGATCGCCCTCGGCTGCGACGGCGCCACCACGATCGCGTCGACGGCGCTGATCGCGCACGCCGCGGGCATCGGGGTGTTCGGCACCGGCGGGCTCGGCGGCGTGCACCTGCCGCAACCCGGCGAGGCGTCCTCGTGGGACGTGTCCGCGGACCTGGACGTGCTTGGCTCGACGCCGGTCGCGGTGGTGTGCTCCGGCGTGAAGTCGGTGCTGGACATCGCGGCGACCATCGAGGTGCTGGAGACACGCTCGGTGCCGGTGCTCGGCTACCGGACCGACTCGTTCCCGGCCTTCTACCGCCGCGAGTCGCCGTTCGGCGTGCCCTGGCGGGTGGACACGCCGGCATCGGCCGCCGCGGTGATCGCCGAGCACCGCCGTGGGCCGGCCCGGTCGGGCGTGCTGGTCGCGAACCCGGTGCCGGCCGAGCACGAGCTGGACGCGGACCTGCACGACCGGCTGCTGTCCGAGGGCATGGCGAGGGTCGCGCGCGCGGACGTGCGGGGCGGTGACGTGACTCCCGTGCTGCTGGAGCACTTCCACACCGCGAGCGGCGGCGCCTCCCTCGACACGAACGAGGCCCTGGTCCTCGCCAACGTAACCCTGGCCGCCCAAATAGCCGTCGCCCTGACCACCCCCTAACCGCGAGTCCAACACTCCCGACCCGCGAGTCCAACACTCCCGACCGGCGAGTTCGACATTCGCGGCTCGTCGTCCCAGACACGAGTGGTCAGACTCGCGGTGCCTGAGCGTTGGACTCGCGGGTCACGGGCGTTGGACTCGCGGGTTCTGGGCGTTGGACTCGCGAGGTCAAGGGGCGGGGTGCGGGGTGGCGTAGAGCTTGGCGGACAGCACGTCCGGGCCGATCGTCGGCTCGTCGAGGAACGGCACCTTCGGCCCGTGCAGCAGCGCGGCGGTCAGCTCACCCCGCATCCGCTGGCCCAGCGACAGCTGGCGCACCGGCGTCTGGATGAACTCGTCCAGGTCCAGCATCGAGCGGCACCGCGCCAGCCGGGCGGCGTGGTCGGCGGCGGGCACCCGGTAGACGTGGCGCAGCAACGTGAACGACTCCGTCAGCGGCAGGTCCCACCACAGCCGCGAGCGCTGCCCGAACACCACGCCGATCCGCCGCGCGAGCGTCGTGCGCTGCGGCACCGGCGTCAGCCCGCACACCGACACCGTCCCGCCGCTCGGCGTCAGCACGCCGGTGAGCAGCTTCAGCGTCGTCGACTTCCCCGCGCCGTTCGGTCCGATGTAGCCGAGCAGCTCGCCCTCGCCGACGGCCAGGTCCACACCGTCCACAGCGGACACCACGCGGCGTTCGCGGCGCAGCCGGCCGACCTTGTGCCGCACGGTGAAGTCCTTGCACAGTCCCGATGTCTGGATGATCACGATCCGGTACTCCGGCAGTAGCGGACGCCGGTACGCCAGAACAACGCGGCGAGACCGGCGGCGAGCAGGGCGGTCAGCGGCGAGCACCAGTGCAGCCAGCCGGGCACGCCGAGCGGGTCGGGCCGGCCGAACAGGGCGAGCGCGGGCAGGTAAGCGACGAACGCGAAGCCGAGCCCGTAGGCGAACAGCCGGCGGAAGAACCCGCCGAACACGGTCGCCGGGTAGGTGGAGAAGTCCTTGCCGCGTAGGTGAACGTGAACGCGAGCTCGCCGGACTCGATCCACCAGAACGCGACGGTCGCGCCGGCGACGAACAGCGCGCCGAAGAACACCGCCCCGGCCGCCGGCGCGAGCACCGCCAGCACCGCCGTGCCCGCCCACCAGTCGACCGGCGCGGCGAGCAGCGCGATCACGTAGATCACCAGCCCTGCACGGCCCGGCCGATCCGGCGTGGGGCGAAGTCCATGGCCGGCAGCTGACCCAGCGACGACAGCGGGCGCACCAGCACCGCGTCGAACAACCCGGTGCGGACGTAGAACGGCAGCCGCTCCACGTTCCCCACGACGAGGTCGGCCAGCGGGAAGGCGAACGTCGAGATGCCCACCATCAACAGCACCTCGCGCCCCGAACCCGCCCAGGCTGCCGTTGACGGAGAACAGCACGAACACCGTGACCACGTCGATCAGCGTCAGCACGGTACTGCCGAACAGGTCCATCGCGAACGAGGCGCGGGACTGGGTCTGGCCGCGCACCTGGGCGGCCACGTGCCTTCTGTACGCACCGTCAGCCACCCTGGATCACCAGCCGTCGCAACGCACGTCGCTGCACCACCCGCCCCAGTGCGACCGTCGCCGCGAGCCTCGCGAGCTGGCCGGCGATCAGCAACCCCGCCTGCCCCGAGCCGCCGCGCTCCACGAGCACGTCCAGCGGCGCCTGCATGAGCGAGGGCATCGGCGTGCACAGCCACAACGCGGCGACGAGCCAGTCCGGCAGCGGGAACGACAGCCCGGAGCCCGCGCCGGAGGCGAACATCCAGACCTGCCGCATGCCCCGGACGTCCAGCAGCCAGAACGCGGGTGAGTCCGACGAGGTACCGACACGCCGAGCAGACCAGCACGGCCAGCAGCAGCGACACCGCGAACAGCGCGTAGGTGTACGCGTGGGCGGGCAGGTAGAAGTCGAACGCGAGCAACCCGACCACGACCGGCACCACGAAGCGGGTCAGCATCGCGAAGCCGGCCCGCCCCAGGGTCCGCGGCGACGTGGTTGACCATCAGGTCGAGCGGGCGCAGCAGGTCGGCCACGACGTCCCCGGTGCGCACTCGGTCGGCGAGGTCGACCGTGCCCCAGAAGTTGACGACCGCGAGAATGCCCTGCCCGGCGAACACGAACGTGACGAGCTGCGCGCGGTCGTAGCCGCCGACCCGGCCGGCGGCATCGGCGACGGAGCGCAGCACGTAGCAGCGCACGAAGCCGAACACCGTGTTCGTGAACGCGCCGGCCACGGTCGCCTGCCGGTAGGTGGCGAAGCGCCGGAAACCCGCACCCGTGAGCGCGACCAGGGTCCGCCCGCTGGCCAGCACGGTCGCCACGCCGTTAGCCTCCCACCCTGATGTCGAAGATCGTGGTGGTCGGTGACGTGGCCGTGGACGTGGTCGCCCAGCATGCCGGACCGATCGTGCACGGCGGTGACTCGCGGGCGCGGATCTCGCTCACGACCGGTGGGGCCGGGGCGAACACGGCCGCGTGGCTGGCGTTCTGCGGCGCTTCGGCCGTCCTGGTGGCGCGGGTGGGCGACGACTTGGCAGGGCGTCAGGCACTCGAGGAGCTAACCACCGCCGGGGTCGGCTGCGCATTCGCATTCGACACGGAGGCGAACACCGCGTGTGTGGTAGTGCTCGTCGACGGCGACGGGCAGCGCAGCATGCTGCCGGACCGCGGTGCGGGCAAGCGGCTCTCGCCCGATGACCTGGACCCCGCGTCGCTCGCCGACGCCACGCACCTGCACGTCTCCGGCTACGTGCTGCTGGACGCCTCCTCGCGGGACGCGGGCCTGTCGATGCTCGCCGCGGCCCGGGAGGCGGGGCTGACCACGTCGGTCGACCCGCAGTCGGCCGGGCTGATCACCGACCCGGCGGAGTTCGTCGCCGCACTGGCCGGGGTGGACCTGCTGCTGCCGAACGCCGACGAGCTGGCCGTGCTGACCGGCTCGCGCGACCCCGCGTCGGCCGTGGGGCTGCTGGACGTGTTCGGCGCGGTCGTGGTCACCACCGGGCCGTCGGGGGCGAGCTGGGTCGACCGGTCCGGAACGGTCTCGGTACCGGCCGCGCCGGGCTCGTGCGTGGACTCCACGGGCGCCGGCGACGCGTTCGACGCCGGCCTGCTCAGCGCCTGGCTCGGTGGCTGGGCGGCCGCGGACAGCCTGCGCGCCGGGGTCCGGCTCGGTGCGCTGGCGGTCGGGCGGGTGGGCGCGCAGCCGCCGGTCAGCGCACGATG
Source organism: Actinophytocola sp. (assembly GCF_050699935.1). NCBI lineage: Bacteria > Bacillati > Actinomycetota > Actinomycetes > Pseudonocardiales > Pseudonocardiaceae > Actinophytocola > Actinophytocola sp. Next base: position 54,243 of record NZ_JBOHGB010000018.1, on the reverse strand, counting down.
ACACAGCGCACGATCACTCAGCGCACGATCACTCAGCCGTCGATGACCCTGTGCTCGCCGCCTTCGATCGCCGTGGCCGACCGTTGGTAGCGGTTGACACTCTCCGCCTTGCGGGGTGGCCGGTCGTTGGCGATGAGCACCGCGATCCACGGCAGCGGGATCGACAGCAGAACGAAGCCCAGCGCCAGCCACCAGGTCTCGTGGAAGATGCCGGCGAGCACCAGGCACGGCAAGCGCATCAGCATCATGATCAGGTACTTGCGCTTACGCGCGGCGTACTCCTCGTCGTACGACGGCGCCGCCTCGGTGATGAGAACCGGGGTGTCGTCCTGATCGCCCTTCACGACACCACCTCCCGTAGCCCATGCTCCCACCTCGCCGCGCGGATTGCGCCATCCGGGTGGACCTATCTCGAAGGCCGCTGGAAAGCCGGTATGAAGGTCACATGACGTTGAGCGGGCTCGACACCCGACTGGACCTGTTCGGGCAGCGCCCGCTGGAACGTCTTCGGTACACGGTGACCGAGGCCAACCTCTTACGGCACGTCGGCCCGGGCCCGCAGCGGGTGCTCGACGTCGCGGGCGGCAACGGGGTCGAGGCGGTCCGGCTGGCCGCGCTGGGCCACGAGGTCACCGTGCTGGACCCGGCCGGCGCGATGCTGAGCACGGCGATGGAGACGGCCGAGTCGCTCGACCTCGCCGACCGGCTGCACGTGGTTCAGGCGGGCGCGCTCGACGCTCCCGAGGTCTTCGCCGGGCACGAGTTCGACGTCGTGCTGTGCCACAACCTGCTCCACTTCGTGGACGAGCGGCGCGAGGTGCTGGGCGCGGTGCTCGCGCCGCTGCGGGTCGGCGGGCTGCTCTCCCTACTCGGGCCCAACGCCGACTTCGACCCGCTGCACGCGGCCGTGCGTTCGCTCGACCCGGGCGAGGCGGTACGCGCGCTGTCCCAGGAGGCGACGGTCGGCGAGCTCGTGGCGATGCTCGCGGAGCTCGGCGTCGAGGAGGTCGTGCGGTACGGGGTGCGGTGCGTGAGCGACCTGCTGCCGGCCATGGACGACGACCCGGCCTTCCTGGCCGAGCTGGAGCGGCTCGAGGTCGCGATGGCGGACCGGATGCCGCAGCTGCTGACCGCGCGGTTCTTCCACCTGGTGGCACGCCGCTGAGCCGTTGCTGCCACCATGATCGCCGTGCGGGCGGTGGTGGCGCGGGTGACGCGGGCGAGAGTGACGGTGTCCGGCGAGGACGTCGGATCCTTCGACGAGCCGGGCCTGCTCGTGCTGCTGGGAGTATCCACATCGGACACCGTGGCGCAGGCCGAGACCATGGCCCGCAAGCTCCACGAGCTGCGCATCCTGCGTGACGAGGAGTCCTGCGCCACGACGGGCGCCCCGCTGCTCGTCGTCAGCCAGTTCACGCTGTACGGCGAGACGCGCAAGGGCCGCCGCCCGTCCTGGACCGCCGCCGCCCGACCGGAGGACGCCGAGCCGCTGGTGGACGCCGTCGTGGCCACCTTGCGCTCGCGCGGCGCCCGGGTCGAGACCGGCCGGTTCGGCGCGATGATGTCGGTCGAGAGCGTCAACGACGGACCGTTCACCGTCCTCGTGGAAATCTGAGCGCACGGGGTATCCCCGTCACGTTCCGGAAAGCCACGCCGTCCCTCTCAGCAAAACCTCAGGCTTGGTCGAGCAACCGGTGTGGCGCGAATGACGTCATCCAGTTGAGGAGTCGGGAACGAATCGAGCGTCGAGCGCGTTTTGCAGGGTGTCCAGCTATCGACGAGTGACCCTGGTCGAGGGCTCACCGGACGAGGTGCCGGTGTGTGACGGAGAGCACACCAGCCCGCGAACAGGGGGAGGGAGAGCATGACGGTCCCACAGCAGCGCGAGCCGGAGCCCGCCGAGATCGATCTGGATGCCCAGGGCCCCGCGGCCGACCTGGTCCGCGTCTACCTCAACGGCATCGGCCGCACCGCGCTGCTCACGGCGGCGCAGGAGGTCGAGCTGGCCAAGCGCATCGAGGCCGGGGTGTTCGCCCAGCACATGATCGAGACCGAGACCCGCGGCCCCGCCAAGCACAGCGAACTCGAGGCACTCGTACGGGACGGCCACCGGGCCAAGAACCACCTGCTCGAGGCCAACCTGCGGCTCGTGGTGTCGCTCGCCAAGCGGTACACCGGGCGCGGGATGCCGCTGCTCGACCTGATCCAGGAGGGCAACCTCGGCCTCATCCGGGCGGTCGAGAAGTTCGACTACACCAAGGGTTTCAAGTTCTCGACCTACGCCACGTGGTGGATCCGTCAGGCGATCACCCGCGGCATGGCGGACCAGGGCCGGACCATCCGGCTGCCGGTCCACCTCGTGGAGCAGGTGAACAAGCTCGCCCGCATCAAGCGCGACCTGCACCAGCAGCTCGGCCGCGAGGCCACCAACGAGGAGCTGGCGGCCGAGATCGGGCTCACCCCGGCGAAGGTCGCCGACCTGCTCGACCACGCACGCGACCCGGTCAGCCTCGACATGCCGGTCGGCTCCGAGGAGGACGCCCCGCTGGGCGACTTCATCGAGGACGGCGAGGCCACGGACGCCGAGAGTGCCGTCATCTCCGGCCTCCTGCACGACGACATGCGCCGCGTGCTGGCGACGCTCGACGAGCGGGAGCAGTCGGTGATCCGGCTGCGGTACGGCCTCGACGACGGACAGCCGCACACGCTCGACCAGATCGGCAAGCGCTTCAGCCTCTCCCGCGAACGAGTCCGCCAGATCGAACGTGAGGTCATGTCGAAGCTCCGCCAGGGCGAACGAGCCGAGCGGCTGCGCGCGTACGCCAGCTGACCAGCGCCGAAGCGATTCTCCAACTCGAGCAACCTTTTCCGGCACCGCAACGTCCTTGGTGCAGATGCATCATTGGCCATTGACAAGTGCCCGCTGGCGCGGCACGGTCGAGGCACGGGACTACGCGGTGCGGATGTTTCGTCACAATCCGTATCCGCTTCTACGGGAGGTCGGGACAGCCGGGGGCTGCCCCGGCCTTCCGGCTATCGGGCCTGTTCGCGTTGTCTCGTTGGGTCACACCAGCGCCCGTTTCGGCTGCGCCTCGCGGTAGGTTTCGGGAATCCCACCACGCGACAAGGGAGTTCCCTCCGGTGACCACCGCCTTCGAGTACACCGACGCCTTGCCGATCGGGTCGGACGACCACACCGAGTACCGGCTGGTCACTCCGGACGGCGCGACCCTGGTCGAGGCGGCGGGGCGGGCGTTTCTCCAGGTCGAGCCCGAGGCGTTGACGCTGCTCGCCAAGGAGGCCATCCGCGACATCCAGCACCTGCTGCGCCCCACCCACCTCGCGCAGCTGCGTGCCATCGTCGACGACCCCGAGGCCAGCGGCAACGACCGCTTCGTCGCCATGGACCTGTTGCGCAACGCCTGCATCTCCGCCGGCGGCGTGCTGCCCATGTGCCAGGACACCGGGACCGCTGTCGTCATCGGAAAGCGGACCGAGAACGTCCTCACCGGCGGACGCGACGAGGAAGCCCTGTCGAAAGGGATCTTCGAGGCATACCAGGAGCTGAACCTGCGCTACTCCCAGCTCGCCCCGCTCAACTTCTGGGAGGAGCGCAACACCGGCACGAACCTCCCCGCGCAGCTCGAGCTGTACCACAAGGACGGCAGCAAGCCCTCCTACGAGTTCCTCTTCCTCGCCAAGGGCGGCGGCAGCGCCAACAAGACCTTCCTCTACCAGGAGACCAAGGCACTGCTGAACCCCAAGCGCCTCGCGACCTTCCTCGACGAGAAGCTCCGCGGCCTCGGCACCGCCGCGTGCCCGCCGTACCACCTCGCGATCGTGGTCGGCGGCACCTCCGCCGAGTACAACCTCAAGATCGCCAAGCTCGCCTCCGCGCGCTACCTCGACACCCTCCCGCTCGAGGGCAGCGCGGCCGGCCACGCGTTCCGCGACGTCGACCTCGAGCGGCAGGTGCTCGACATGACCCGCCAGTTCGGCATCGGCGCGCAGTTCGGCGGAAAGTACTTCTGCCACGACGTCCGCGTCATCCGGCTCCCGCGGCACGGCGCCTCCTGCCCCGTCGGGCTCGCCGTGTCGTGCTCGGCCGACCGCCAGGCGAAGGCGAAGATCACCGCGGACGGCGTGTTCATCGAGCAGCTCGAGCGCGACCCCGCCCGCTACCTGCCCGACGTATCCGACGACGAGCTGACCGACGAGGTCGTGCGCATCGACCTCACCCGGCCCATGGACGACATCCGCGCCACGCTCACCGCGCTGCCCGTCAAGACCCGGCTCTCGCTCACCGGCCCGCTCGTCGTGGCCCGCGACATCGCGCACGCCAAGATCAAGGAGCGGCTCGACGCCGGTGAGCCGATGCCGCGGTACCTGCGTGATCACCCCGTGTACTACGCCGGTCCCGCCAAGACGCCCGACGGCTACGCGTCCGGCTCCTTCGGCCCGACGACGGCCGGCCGGATGGACTCCTATGTCGAGCGGTTCCAGGCCGCCGGCGGCTCGCTCGTCATGCTCGCCAAGGGCAACCGCTCGCGGCAGGTCACCGACGCCTGCCAGGCGCACGGCGGCTTCTACCTCGGCTCGATCGGCGGCCCGGCCGCGCGCCTCGCGCAGGACTGCATCAAGAAGGTCGACGTGCTCGAGTACGCCGAGCTCGGCATGGAGGCGGTGTGGAAGATCGAGGTCGAGAACTTCCCCGCGTTCATCGTGGTGGACGACAAGGGCAACGACTTCTTCGCCGGCACCTCGCAGCCCGTCCTGCAGATCGCGTTCAAGCGCTGACCTGGTGCGGTGGCCGCGTCAGCGGCCGCTCGCCAGGAGGATCTTCCGGTCGCCGAGCGGTTCGGCGAGCGCGACGGTCACCGGTCGCGGCGTCATCACGGCCGTGCACGCGCCACCGCCGGGCCGGCCGCCCGGCGGCTGCGGCAGCGGGCGCAGCATGATGCGGATGTCGCTGTCCGACTGGTCGACCACGACCGCCTCCGCGTCCGAGCAGCCGCTGCTCGCCGCGGCGAACATCTGCAGCGAGTAGCCGTCGTCGAACACCCAGACCTGGCCGCGGTGCTCGTAGTAGGCCGGCAGCGCGCTGGCGTCGACCTGGTCGGCGGGCACCTGCGTCACGCCCTCCGGCACGACCGGGCCGGACGGTGACACGGAGACCGGCGCGGACGGCGGCGGGCCCGGTGGCCTGGAGTCGGCCGGTGGCTTGGGTTCCGGCGGCGTGCTGACCGGCGGCTCGCCGGTCGTCTCGGTCGGCGTGGCGGTGGAGCTCGCGGACGTGTCACCGGCCGGTGCGGCGGAGTCCTGCCCACAGCCGGCGAGCCCGACCACGGCGGCCGCGGCCAGGGTGGCGAACAGCAGTGCCCTCATGGTGTGAGGACGTTAGCCCCGGGCTGGGCGGTTGCACACAGGGTGGTGCCCGGCCGCGCAGGGGCGTGCACGGCCGGGCACCCGGTGGGGAGAGGCGAGAGGTCTAGCCCTTCCGCTGCTCGCTCTCGAGGACGATCTTGCGATCGCCGAGCGGTTCCTTCAGCTCGGTGGTGAGCTTCGGGTAGCGCAGATCCATCGTGCAGGCCTTCGGCTCCGTCGGCGTGGTCTCGATCATCGTGATCGTGACCTGCTTGTCCGTCTCGGCGTTCTCGACACTCGCCTTGCCGCAGCCGCCTTCCTGGGCGACCACGCCGACGGTCACGCCGTCGTCCTCGGTCCACACCATGACCGGGTAGTTGCGTGGCAGCGCCTTCGAGTCGATCTGACCGGCGCTCACCTTCTCGCCACCGGACGGCGGTGTCCGGGCCGGCTGCCGGTCGGGCTGCGTCTCCGTCGGCGCCGGCGCCGACGTCTGAGTCGGGCGGGTGTCACCCGCGCTGTCCTGGCTCTCTTGCGTCGGGTTGGCGCAAGCGCTCGCGCTCGCGAGCAGGAGCAGAACGCCGGCGCCAACGACGGTTCCTAGGCGTTTCATGTGCAGAGGACGAGCCCCGGCGCGCACGACGTTGCACCCGGGTCGGCGAAATCCTACTTTCGTATGACCGGCTCGGTGAGCGACCGCAGCCTGCGTGGTCCGCTGTCCTGGAGGGATGGCGGCGGCCCGACTTTCACGCGCGCGCGCACGACCCGCACTCCGTCCGCCGAGGCCAGGATCGGGTCGAGCGCGAGCCGGCGGACCCGCGGCACGTCCTCGGCCAGCGCGGCGACCCGGATGACCAGGTCGGCGAGCGCGTCCAGGTCGACCGGCTCGCTCCCCCGGTACCCGGTGAGCAGCGGCGCGGCCTTGGGGGCGCGGACCAGCGCGGCGGCGTCCGTGTCGGTCAGCGGGAGCGCCCGGTAGGCCCGGTCCCCCAGCAGGTCACTGACCACTCCGGACAGTCCAAAAGAGACGATTGTGCCGAACGACGGATCGTCCTGGACACCGATCGCGCAACCGGTACCGTTGGGCGCCATGCGCTGGACGTAGACCTCCGGACCGTCGGACAGCTCGGTCATCCTCGCGTACGCCTCCCGTACCGAGTCCGGAGTGGACAGGTCGAGCCGGACACCGGCGAGGTCGGCGCGGCGCCAGAAGCGCTCCCCGGTCGCCTTCACCGCCACCGGGAAGCCGAGCTCCTCGGCCGCCGCGACCGCGTCGTCGGCGCTCACCGCCACGCGGTAGGGCACGACGCCGATCCCGTAGCAGGCGAGCAGCCGTACGGCGGCGTCGTGGGGCAGCTCCACGAGCCCGTCCACATCGGACTGCGCGATCCCACGCGCGGTGTCGACGTCCATACCCGGCGGGCGCACCAGCTCTCCCTGGGGCGCCGCACGCCAGGCGGCGTAGCGGGTGGCACGGGCGAGCGCGAGCACCGCGCGCTCCGGGCTCGGGTAGGACGGGATCGAGCCGCGGGCCGGCGCGCCGTCCGGGCCGGGCACCAGGAGCTCGGCCGGAATTCCTTCCGTGGCAAGGAAGGTCGACACGATCGGCTTGCGCTCCTCGAGGCCGGCGACGGTGTCGCGGATGGCCCGGGCGTAGGCGGTGCCCGGGACGGACAGCGGCGGCACGAACACGACGACGAGCGAGTCGACGCGCGGGTCGCGCAGGACGTCCCGGACCGCGTCGGCGAACACCTCCGGCCCGGCGGCGGTGCCGACGTCCACGGGTGCGCCGGCGAGCTCGAGGTCCAGGGCGAGCGCGGCGTCCGCGGCGAGCACGCCGATCGCCGAGGAGTTGCCGACGATCGCGACCCGGCCGCCCTTCGGCAGCGGCTGGTGGGCGAGCAGCAGCGCGGTGTCGAAGAGCTGGGCGATGGACTCGACGCGGATGACGCCGGCCTGCTCGAACAGCGCCGCCACGCTCGCCTCGTCGATCTCGACCGAGGTGGCGGCGAGCGCGGGCAGTACGGCGTGGCGCCCGGACTTCACCGCGACGACGGGCTTGACGCGGCCGACGCGCCGGGCGAGCCGGGCGAACTTGCGGGGGTTGCCAAAAGATTCGAGGTAGAGCAGGACGACGTCGGTGGCGGGATCGGTCTCCCAGTACTGCAGCAGGTCGTTGCCGGACACGTCGGCGCGGTTGCCGGCGGAGACGAACGTGGACAGGCCGAGCCCGCGGGTGGAGGCGTCGGCGAGGATCGCGGTGCCGAGCGCACCGGACTGGCAGAAGAAGCCGGTGCGGCCACGGCCGGGGATCCGGGGCGCGAGCGTGGCGTTGAGCCGGATCCGCGGATCCGTGTTGATCACGCCGAGCGCGTTGGGGCCGATGACGCGCATGCCGTGCGCGCGGGCCTCGCCGACCAGGCGGCGTTCCGCGCTCTCGCCGTGCGGCCCGGTCTCGCCGAACCCGGACGAGATCACGACGAGCGCCTTGACGCCCTTGGCGAGGCAGGCGTCCATCACCTCGTCGATGCTCGCGGCCGGCACCGCGACGACGGCGAGGTCGACCGGATCGGGGATGTCCAGCACGCTCGGGTAGGCACGGACGCCGCGGACCGACTCGCGCTCGGCGTTGACGGGGAAGACCGGCCCGGCGAAGTCCGCGCGCAGGAGGTTGCCGAGGACGGCGTAGCCGATCTTGTCCGGGTCGGCGGAGGCGCCGATGAGCGCGACCGAGCGCGGGTGCAGGAGGTTGTGCACGCTGCGGGCCTCGGCGGCCTGCTCGCGGGAGCGCGCGACGGCGACGGACTTCTCGGTGGGGTCGATGGCGAACTCGAGGTGGACGACGCCCTCCTCCATGGCCCGTGCCACCTGGTAGCCGGCGGCGCGGAAGACGCCGAGCATGGCGGAGTTCTCGGCGAGGACCTCGGCGACAAAGGTGCGGATGTCGCTCTCCCGCGCGGCGGCGGCCAGGTGCTCGAGCAGGATGGGCCCGAGCCCGCGGTGCTGGTGCGCGTCCTCGACCACGAACGCGACCTCGGCGGAGTCGGTGCCCAAGCTGTGCTCGTAGCGGGCGACCGCGACGATGTCGTCGCCGAGCTTCGCGATGAAGGCGACCCGGTCGTGGTGGTCGACCATGGTGAACCGCTCCAGGTCGCGCGGCGGGATTCGGGGGTAGGCGCCGAAGTAGCGCAGATAGCGCGTGCGCTGGGACAGCCGGCCGTGGAAGGCGACCAGCGCGTCGGCATCCGTCGGCACGATGGGTCTCACGTGGACGGTGCCGCCGTCCGACAGCACCACGTCCGCCTCCCAGTGCCTGGGATAGTCGAACGCGTCCATCGCTAGTCTCTCGGATCGTCCGGGTCGAGGCCGTGCAGGGGGAACACCGCGTGCCGGGTGTCGCGGATGGTGCTGTCGACCCGCTCGTCGACGGTGCCGTCCCAGGGGTCGAAGTCGGTGTTCTTCTTGTCGGTCATGGCTTCGGGAAGCTCGGCGCCGGGCGCGATCGTGTCCACGGCGGCCGTCCACTCGCGAGGCAGTGTCGTGGCGGGGTCGACATCGCGGTCGAGCATGGTGGCGATCAGGTGCGTCCACGACCGGGGCACGACGCGGAGGAGCTGGTAGCCGCCCCCGCCGCAGGCGAGCCAGCGGCCGCCGGCGTACTGCTCGGCGAGCTCGCGGACGGTGCGGTAGATCTGCCGGTGCCCGTCGACGGAGAGGGACAGGGCGGCGAGGGGGTCCTCGTCGTGGGTGTCGACGCCGCACTGGCTGACGAGCAGCTGAGGCCGGAAGGCTTGGAGGAGCGAGGGAACGATGGCGTGGAAGGCCCGGAGCCAGGCGCGGTCGTCGGTGTAGGGCGGCAGCGCGACGTTGACGGCGGTGCCCTGGGCGTCGTCGCCACCGGTCTCGTCGGCGAAACCGGTGCCGGGGAACAGCGTCAGCGGGTTCTGGTGCAGGGAGATCGTGAGGACGCGGGGGTCGTCGTAGAAGGCGGCCTGCACGCCGTCGCCGTGGTGGACGTCGGTGTCGAGGTAGGCGATGCGGTCGAACCCGTTGTCCAGCAACCAGGAGATGGCGACCGCGGCGTCGTTGTACACGCAGAACCCGGCGGCGCGGTCGCGCATCGCGTGGTGCAGCCCACCGGCGATGCTCACCGCACGCTTGGTCGCCCCCGACGCGATCTGCCTGGCCGCGAGCAGTGAGCTGCCGACGACCATGGCGGACGCCTCGTGCATCCGGTCGAAGATCGGGTTGTCCGACGTGCCGAGCCCGTGCCCGAGGTCCCATCCGACCATGGGCGCCTCCCGTACGGCCGCGATGTAGCCCGCGTCGTGGATGCGCTCGATCTCCGACTCGGGTGCCTCCTCGGGCACGAACAGCTCGATCCCGTCCAACACCCCGAGCGCCGTGGCCAGCCGAATGGTCAGGTCCAGGCGGATCGGGTGCAGCGGATGCTCACCGCCGAGGTCGTACCCGAGCAGAGCTGAATCCCAGACGATCGCGGCCGGCAGATCCATGAGGTCACCCTAGTCGCGCACCACCACACCAGCCCGCGAACCGCCCGTCAGCTTGGCTCGGAGCCGGTGGCGATCGGACGGTCCGGGTCGCCGCTCCATTCCGACCACGAGCCGACGTACAGCCGCGCGGGTGCCACCGCGCTCGTCACGCCCGCCACCTCCAGCGCGAGCACGACCGACGCGGCCGTCACCCCCGACCCGCAGTAGGCACCCACCGCTTGCCCCGCCACCACGCCGAGGTCCGCGAACCGCTCGGCCAGCCGCGCGGGCGACCGCCAGCGGCCGTCCTCGCCGACGTGGCCGGCGAACGGCGCGTTCACCGCGCCCGGGATGTGCCCGGCCCGCTGGTCGACCGGCTCCAGGTCGCCGCGGTAGCGCTCCGGCGCCCGCGCGTCGAGCAGCACGCCGGCCCGCGCGACGTCCACGGCCCCGACCGCATCGAGCACCGGCATGCCCCCTGGCCGCACGGTGAACCCGCCCGGCGCCGGCACGGACGCGACCGTGCTGACGGGCCGTCCTTCGGCTGCCCACGCCGCGAACCCACCGTCCAGCACGCAGACCTGCCCGTGCCCGGCCCACCGCAGCAACCACCACGCCCGCGCGGCGATCGACCCGTTGTCCGCGTCGCAGACGACCACCGGCCGGTCCTCGCGTACTCCGGCCGACCGCAGCGTGTGCTGCAGCGCCTCCGGGTCGGGCAGCGGGTGCCGGCCGGCCGCGCCCGGCAAACCGGCCAACTCGGCGTCCAGGTCGACGTAGACGGCGTCCGGCAGGTGACCGCGGTCGTACTCCTCGCGCCCGGACGGGCCACCCAGCCGCCACCGCACGTCCAGCACGACGGGTGGGTTCGGGCCGGCCGACGACGCGGCGAGCTCGGCGCACGACACCAGTGGAGAGGTCACCGCCCCATTCTTGCCGACGCCCCGCTCACCATCGCGCAGGCCGATCAGGTGCGGCGTGTTCACCCTCTGCGACCACCACAATGCTCCAGCCGGGCGAGCGACTAGCATGGATGTCGACGAGTCCGCGTGACGACGTGGTGTGGCTGCACTCGACGTAACACTGAGCGCCCACCTCCAGTCCGGCGATCCGCTGACCGTGGTGGTGACCCAGACCGGACCCGACGCGACCTTGTCCTGGCACGAAGGGGAATGGCGTGAACGAGCTCATCGACACCACCGAGATGTACCTCAAGACGATCTACGAGCTCGAGGAGGAGGGCGTCGTTCCCCTGCGCGCCAGGATCGCCGAACGGCTCGGGCAGAGTGGCCCCACGGTGAGCCAGACGGTCGGCCGAATGGAGCGCGACGGGCTGGTCATCGTCGCCGGCGACCGGCACCTGGAGCTCACCGACCACGGCCGCGCCCTCGCCGTCACCGTCATGCGCAAGCACCGCCTGGCCGAGCGCCTCCTGGTCGACGTGATCGGCCTGGAATGGGAGCACGTTCACAGCGAGGCCTGCCGGTGGGAGCACGTGATGAGCGAAGCCGTCGAGCGCAAGCTCGTCAAGCTGCTCGGTCACCCCACCACGTCGCCCTACGGCAACCCGATCCCCGGCCTGGACAAGCTCGGTGAGGGCGAGCCCGCCCCACCGGTCGAGGCCGACCTCGTGCGGGTCGACGACGTGGCCCGCCGCGGTGGCGGCAAGGTCGAGATCCGCCGCATCGCCGAGCATGTCCAGCTCGACCCGGACCTGATGGCCGAGCTCAAGGACGTCGGTGTCGTACCCGGCCAGACCGTGCACGTCGGCCCGTCCAAGGGCGACGGCAACACCATCGAGGTCAGCGGCGAGCGCAGCTCGGCCCAGGTGGCGCCGACCGTGCTGCACGCGGTGCTCGCCCGGGCCAAGTGACCGCCCGCGACGAGACGGTGCCGACGACGTGACCCACGTCGCCAGACGCGCCGGCGTCCCGACGCGCGCCGCGAACGAGTTCGCCCGCCTGTACGGCCACGTTCCGACCGGCGTCTGGTCCGCCCCGGGCCGGGTGAACCTGATCGGCGAGCACACCGACTACAACGACGGCTTCGTGCTGCCCTTCGCGCTGCCGTTCCGGATCGCGGTCGCCGCGCGGGCCCGCTCGGACGGGCTGCTCGCGGTCACCACCGTCGGCGACGACGGTCGCCCGCAGCGTGCCGAGCCGGTGCCGGTGGACGCGTTGGCGCCTGGCGGCGTGACCGGGTGGGCCGCGTACCCCTCCGGCGTGAGCTGGGTGTTGCGTCATGAGGGTTTCACCTCCGGGGCCGATCTGGTCCTCGCCGGCGACGTGCCGGCCGGTGCTGGGCTGTCCTCCTCTCATGCGTTGCAGTGCGCGACAGCGCTCGCGCTGTTGGGGCTGGCCGGCACCGAGCTGGACGAGCCGGGTGCGCCCAGCCGGGCCGAGGTGGCCGCCTGGGTGCAGCGGTCGGAGAACGAGTTCGTCGGCGTTCCGACCGGCCTGCTGGACCAGACCGCCTCGCTGTGCTGCGTCAAGGCGCACGTGCTGTTCCTCGACGTCCGCTCCGGCGAGATGGAGCAGGTCCCGTTCGACCCCGCGGCAGCGGGTCTGGACGTCCTGGTGATCGACACCAGGGCGCGGCACTCGCACGGCGGGTCCGGCTACCGCGAACGGCGCGCCGGCTGCGAGCGTGCCGCCGAGTCGCTGGGAGTCCCGGCTCTGCGCGACGTCGACCCGGGAGGTCTCGACGACGCGCTGTCCCGGCTGCCCGACGAGCTGGGCCCGCTGGTCCGCCACGTCGTCACCGAGAACGCGAGGGTGCGGCGAACCGTCGAGCTCCTGCGTGCAGGACGCATCGCCGAGACCGGCGAGCTCCTCAGTGCGTCGCACGAGAGCCTGCGCGACGACTACCGGGTGTCCTGCCTCGAGCTCGACCTCGCGGTGGACGCGGCGCGCGCCGCCGGAGCGCTCGGTGCCAGGATGACAGGCGGTGGCTTCGGTGGATCCGCGATCGCGCTGGTCCCGCGCAACGAGCGGAACGCCATCGGGGACAAGGTGCTCGCGACGTTCGCCGAACGTTCGCTGCCGGCACCGGGCCTGTTCACGGCGGTGCCCGCCCGGGGTGCCCGCCGCGACATCTGACCGACCAGAACGTGCGGGCGACGTCCCGCGAACCTGAGGAAGCGAGGACCGCGGTGAAGCTGCTCGTGACGGGCGGGGCCGGATATGTCGGGAGCGTGTGCGCGGCCCGGCTCCTGGAGTCCGGCCACGAGGTCGTGGTGGTCGACGACCTGAGCACCGGACACGCCGACGCCGTACCGGCCGGATGCCGGTTCGTCGAGGGCGACGTGGGCGACGCCGCCGGCTCGCTGCTCGCGGAGGGCTTCGACGGTGTCCTGCACTTCGCCGCCAGATCACTGGTCGGCGAGTCGATGGCGGAACCGGCGACGTACTGGTGGGGCAACGTGCTCACCTCAATGCGGTTGCTGGACGCGATCCGGGATGCCGGCACGCCTCGGCTCGTCTTCTCCTCCACCGCCGCGGTGTATGGCCAGCCGGAGCGGGTGCCGATCCCCGAGAGCGCGGCCACCCGGCCGACCAACACCTACGGCGCCACCAAACTGGCCATCGATCATGCGATCACCTCCTATGCCACCGCGTACGGCCTGTCCGCGGTGAGCCTGCGGTACTTCAACGTCGCGGGCGCGTACCACCCCTTCGGCGAGCGGCACGCCACCGAGACGCACCTGATCCCGTTGGTTCTGCGGGTCGCGCTCGGGCAGCGGGAGAGCATCCACGTCTTCGGCGAGGACTACCCGACCGACGACGGCACCTGCGTTCGCGACTACATCCACGTGAACGACCTCGCCGACGCGCACCTGCTGGCGCTCGAGAACGCGACGGCGGGCGAGCACCGGATCTACAACCTGGGCAACGGCATCGGGTTCTCGGTGCGTCAGGTCATCGAGGCCTGCCGGGCGGTGACCGGACACCCGATCCCCGCCGAGTCGAAGGACCGGCGTGCGGGTGACCCCGCGACATTGGTCGCGTCCAGCGAGTTGGCACAGGTGGAACTCGGGTGGAAGCCGCGACACGTCGACCTCGAGGGCATCGTGCGTGACGCGTGGGAGTTCGCCCGCGCTCGCGCCGGCACCTGACGAACCAACCGGTGGACCCGCGGCTCATCGGTCCTCCACGTCGACGTTGACCTGTTCCGCCCACGCCACGCTCTCCTCGAGCATGTCGCGCAGCCGGCCGGGCGGAGTGCCGCGGTCGATCGACTCCCGCAGGAGCAGGGCGAGCTGGTGGTCGGGGTTGGCACCGAGCGCCACCTCCAACGCCATGTTGGCGAGCACGCCCTCGCCGCGCAGGTAGGCGTGCATGGCCAGCAGGCTGGCCGGCTCGGCCCGCTCCGGAGCGGGAACGGCGCGGGTGAGCACGGTCCACAGGCGTTCCGCGGCCTCCGCCTGCTCGGTGAGCAGCAACGGCAGGCAGTTGTCGCGGACGAGCGGGTCGCCCAGCGCTTCCGCCAGCAGCACGACTCGCTCGTCGTCCAGCTCCGGCGAGCCCTCGCCGGCACTGTCGTCGACGGCTTCCCGCACCGCGGCCCACTTCTCGGCCGCCGCGACACCGGCGACGCCGCCCGCCCGCGTGGCGAGCAACTGCGCGCGGTGTGCCACCCTGTCCTCCCGGTCCGGCGCCAGGTGCTGAGCCATCTCCGCACGGCTGCCGTAGCGGACCACGCCCGCGAACGTGTGCAGTGCGGCGAGCGCGGAGCTGGCCGGGTCGCGCACCTGCCCGGTGCACTCCTCGTCCTCGTAGCACCACCAGGTCTCGCCGAACTCGACGGCCGGCACCCAGAGCGCGTGCACGATCGGGATGCCGACCGCGCCCAGCTCGCGCTCCACCAGCTCGATCAGCCGGCGATGCGGGAGATCCGGTGGACCGGCCGAGCCGCCGACGACCACCGGGATGGCGACATCCGGTTCATGGGCGACCGTCGCCAGGCACAGCTGACCGACCATGTCGGGTCCGTGCCGCGGTTCGGGCAGATCCATGCGCACGGTCGCGCCGAGTTGGAGACGGTCGGTGACGTGGAAGGTGATCAGTACGAGCGAGTCGACCGGTGGAAAGCCGATCATGCTCGGGATTCCGGCGACCAGCTCGCCGAGATCCTCGAGGTGCAGACCGATGGTCGGGGACGGAGAGGCGGGTGGCGATGTCATGCCTCCACATTGCGCGAGGCAGGGACGTCGCGACGGCGACCGGCCGATTCTGGGGACAACTTCCGAAGCTGTGTACAACTCGCCGTCCGCGGCCCCGTGAGAAGCGGAGATGTCGGAGGATGCGGCTATTCTGCCGCGCCCTCGCCCGCTGCTCGGGAGTGCCGGCCGGGCGCCGGCACTCCCGAATCAGCTCAGCCGCAGTGCTCGAACGGGCTGGTGTAGCTGTTGGAACCGACCGAACCGCCCCACTTGACACACTGTGAGGGGGCCGACTTGATCACCGGTCCGGCGTAGTAGCCGAACGATCCGGAGTCGGTCGTTCGCGTCCCTCCTTGCACTTCGAGGAACGCCGATGTGGCCGACCCGGTCCCGATCGACGTCGCCTTGATCGTCACGACGCAGTTGGAGCCGTTCCGGTACAGCAGGTACACCGTTCCGGCCGAGCCCAGCGAGGCGTGGTCGATCACTCGGAACCCGCTGCCGCATGCGGCCTGCGGCGTGTACGGGTTGTTGGCCTCACAGCTGTTGCGGCTGGTGTAGGTCCGGGTTCCCCAGTAGAAGATCTGCGAGCCGTTGAAGACGATCCTCGCCGCGCTGCCGCCCGAGCGCTCCTCGAAGTGCAGGTGCGGGCCGGTGGACCCGCCCGTGCTGCCGACGTTGCCGATGAGCTGGCCACGGGCGACCCGGTCGCCAACCGCTACCCGCTGCGCCGAGAGGTGCGCGTAGCGGGTCGTGTAGCCACTGCCGTGGTCGATCTCGATCCACCGGCCGTAGCTTGTGGAGCCCTCGTTCGCGACCCTGGACACCCGGCCGGCGGCCGACGCGGCGACCGGGTCGCCATTGTCGTTCGTACGGTTGAAGTCGACCGCGTTGGCTGGGCTGTGATTGGTCCTGGTCTGCCCGGACCATGCCTGCCCGCAGGGGAAGGGCATCTGGTACGCGGGTGCGGCGCTGGCCTCCTGTGCCGGACCGAGGACCAGCACGGCGGTCGAGGTGAGCACCGCGCCGGCTAACGCGACGAGGAAACGGGATCTGCGCATTGCTACCTCCACGAAGAGAGCAACGGGACGTAACCATCCGACCACGTCACGCACGTCTTGTGGAAGTCATACCGGTCAATTCGGCAGTAAACATATCACCAACCAAAATCAGTATGAGTGAGGAGTCCACGCATCTCAGTCACCCGAACGTGGCTTGCCTTCCCAAGGGCACACTCGGGCAATATGGTCATGTGTTCGAATTCATCTCCGCGCTCCCCAAGGTCGAACTGCACGTCCATCTGGTGGGCTCCGCGTCCGCCGACACGGTCCTGGCGCTGGCCCGGCGACATCCCGACCTGGACGTGCCCACCGACCGGTATGCCCTCGTCGCGTTCTACGAGTTCACCGACTTCGCTCACTTCATCGAGGTCTACGTCAAGGTCACCAGGCTGGTGAAGACCAGCGCGGACGTCACGGCGCTGGTCGACGGGCTCGCCGCGGACCTGGCGCGGAACGCGGTCCGGTATGCGGAGGTCACCGTCACTCCGGTGGCGCACCTGATGATGGGCATCGAACCGGACGAACTGGCGGAGGCGTTGACCGTCGGCCGGGGACTCGCCCGCGAGCGGCACGGTGTCGAGCTGGCGTGGGTGTTCGACATCGCGGGCTCGCTGGGCTACGACCACGGCATCGCGACGGCGGACTGGGTGCTGCGGCACCGTCCGGACGGGACCGTCGGCTTCGGGTTGGGCGGCAACGAGGTCGGCGTGCCGAGGGACCTGTACCGGGACCCGTTCGACATGGCTCGCGAGGGCGGTCTGCACCTGGTGCCGCACGCGGGTGAGACCACGGGTCCGGAGACGATCTGGTCCGCGCTGCGCGACCTGCACGCCGAGCGGATCGGGCATGGCACGAGCGCGGTCGCCGACCCGGAGCTGCTCGCACACCTCGCCGGCGAAGGCGTTCCGGTCGAGGTGTGCCCGAGCTCCAACATCCGGACCAGGTCCGTGCGCTCGCTCGCGGAGCACCCGTTACCCAGGCTGCTCGACGCCGGCGTCCCGGTCACGCTGGCGACCGACGATCCGGGCATGTTCCACACCGACCTCAACAGGGAGTACCTGCAGTGCCACGAACACTTCGGTCTTGGCCGGTCCGAGCTCGCGGACCTGGCCAGGGCCGGCGTGCGGGCGGCCTTCTGCCCCGCGGCGCAGAAGACCCGTCTGCTGGCCGACATCGACGCGGCCGAACACGGTCAGACGAGGCCGGCGAGCTTGTAGGCCACCAGCGAGCCGGCCACCGCGACATTGAGGCTGAGCCCGGTGCCGAGCATCGGGATCTCCACCGCGCGATCGAGCAACGCCGTCGCCTCGGCCGGGATGCCCTCGCTCTCATGGCCGAGCACCACGACCGTGCGCCGCCGGGCGGCGGGCAGATCGGCAAGCCGGATGGCCTCGTCGGCCAGCTCCACGCCGACGATGTCGCTGCCGGCGCGGCGCTGAGCGGCGAGCCAGCCAAGTGGCTCGTTCACCCAATGCACACACGACGGGCGGCGCAGCGTGTTGCCCTTGCCGAGCGCCTCGCGAATCCATGGACGGTGCGGTACGGCGAGACAGGCACCGACCGCGTCACAGGTGCGGAGCAGGGTGCCCAGATTGACGCCGTGCTTCGGCCACAACGGAGCGATGAGGAGGTGATCCCAACAGGAGTGCGCTCGGCTACGACGCCGGCCGCGTAGCTCGGCCCTGGTGCGCACCCACATCGGCGCGGCGCTCATCGGGCGCCCGGCATGGTCCCTTCGAACATGGTGAGAGGCGTTTCGCGGCACGCCCGAGCCATCGACGACATGACGTGGTCCGGATCTGATGATACCGGTGACCGCACAACGCCACGTCTGATTCCCGCCAACCCGCCCAGCTGGTGCGGACGAGGATCGGGACCTGTTGATCCGGCGAGTCGGCGATCGTGTCGGAGACCGCGGTGCTGCGGGCGACCGCGGTGACCGATATGGACACTCCGGTGTCCGTCGCGGCGGCGGCGTGGCAGAGGGCACTCACCCGAACCAGGCAGACTGGGAGTCATGAGTGATGACGACCCGTACCTCTGGCTCGAGGACGTCACGGGTGACACCGCGCTGGGATGGGTACGCGAACGCAACGCCGAGACCGACGACGAGCTGACCGGTACGCCGCGATTCGGCGGACTTCGCGACCAGATCCGTGAGGTGCTCGATGCCGACGACCGGATCCCGTATGTACGAAGGCGAGGTGAGTACCTCTACAACTTCTGGCAGGACGCCGTGAACCCGCGCGGACTGTGGCGGCGCACCACGCTCGAGTCCTACCGCCGGGCAGAGCCCGAGTGGGAGCTCATACTCGACGTCGACGCGCTCGCCGAGGCGGAGGGCGAGAGCTGGGTGTGGCAGGGCGCGTCCGTGCTACGCCCGGGCTACCGGCGTGCGCTCGTCGAGCTGTCCCGGGGCGGCGCGGACGCGGCCGTGGTCCGCGAGTTCGACCTGAAGTCCCTGACGTTCGTCGAGGACGGGTTCGTGTTGCCGGAGGCGAAGAGCCGGGTCGGCTGGATCGACGAGGACCGCATCTACGTCGGCACGGACTTCGGGGACGGGTCGCTGACCAACTCGGGCTACCCGCGGATCGCGAAGGAGTGGCGCCGTGGCACGCCGCTCGACGAGGCGACCGTGGTGTTCGAGGGCAAGCCGGACGACGTGTCGGCGGGCGCGTACCACGACCCGACGGAAGGCTTCGAGCGCGACTTCGTCTACCGCAACCTCGACTTCTACCGGACCGAGAAGCACCTGCGCACCCCCGGTGGCCTGGTACGCATCGAGGTGCCGGAGGACGCCGAGACCTCGTCGCACCGCGAGTGGCTGCTAATCGGCACCCGGTCCGAGTGGACGGTCGGCGACCGCACGTACCCGGCGGGTGCGCTGCTCGCCGCGCGGTTCGACGACTACCTCGCCGGTGGGCGGGACCTCGACGTGCTGTTCGAGCCGGACGAGCACACCTCGCTCGCCTACCACGCGTGGACGCGCAACCACCTGATCCTCGCCACGCTCGAAGACGTGAAGAGCCGATTCGCGGTGCTCACGCCGCGCCAGGACGGCTGGGCTCGCAACGCCCTCGACGGGGTGCCGGAGGTCGGGTCGGCCGACATCCTCGACACCGACCCGGATGTCAGCGACGAGTACTTCCTCAACGCGAGCGGCTACACCCAGCCGGCCACGCTGTACCGCGGCGAGCTCGGCGGCGAGGTCGAGGTGCTCAAGCGGGCGCCCGCGTTCTTCGACGCCGACGGCATGAACGTCGAGCAGCACTTCGCCACCTCCGACGACGGCACGAAGATCCCTTACTTCGTCGTCGGCCGGGGCGGCGGGCCGACGCTGCTCACCGGGTACGGCGGCTTCGAGGTGTCGCTCACGCCGGGCTACAGCGGCACGACCGGCCGCGGCTGGCTCGCGCGCGGCGGCACGTACGTGGTGGCGAACATCCGCGGCGGCGGCGAGTACGGCCCGGTCTGGCACCAGTCGGTCCAGCGCGCGAACCGCCTGCGCGTGTACGAGGACTTCGCCGCCGTGGCGAAGGACCTGGTCACCCGCCGGATCACGACACCGGACCGGCTCGGGATCCAGGGCGGCTCCAACGGCGGCCTGCTCACCGGCGTGATGCTGACCCGGTACCCGGAGCTGTTCGGCGCGGTCGTGATCCAGGTGCCGCTGCTGGACATGCGGCGCTACCACAAGCTGCTCGCCGGGGCGTCCTGGATGGCGGAGTACGGCGACCCGGACGACCCGGCGGACTGGACCTTCCTGAAGGAGTACTCGCCGTACCAGAACGTCCACTCCGGACGGACGTACCCGCCGACGCTCGTCATCACGTCCACACGGGACGATCGGGTGCACCCGGGGCACGCGCGCAAGATGGTGGCACGCCTCAAGGAGCTCGGCCACGATGTGCGCTACCACGAGAACATCGAGGGCGGGCACGGCGCGGCCGCCGACAACGAGCAGCTGGCCTTCAAGTGGGCGCTCGTGTTCGAGTTCCTGTGGGAGCGGTTGGGACGGGCAGGCGTCACTCCGACCGGCTAGGACACGAGCCGGCCGGCGGACAGCTCCAACTGTGTGCCGGTGAACCGCCGACGCAGCGCCCGGTCGTGCGACACCACGACCAGCGCGCCGGCGAAGGCCTCGATGGCCTCCTCAAGCTCCTCGACCAGCGCGAGCGACAGGTGGTTGGACGGCTCGTCGAGTAGCAGCAGGTCCGCCTGCCCGGTCAGCAGGCGGGCCAGGCTGAGCCGGCGGCGCTGCCCCGCGGACAGTGCACCCTCCGGCACCCGCAGGTCGGCCGGCCGGAACAGGCCGAGTGCGAGCAGCCGGTCGGCATGCTCCTCCGGGAGCCCCGCTCGGCCCGCCGCGAAAGCGGCGAGCAGCGAGCGTTTCGGTTGGTGTGCCGGAATCTCCTGGGCGAGGTAACCGATCCGGCCGCGCCGTCGCACGCTACCCACGTCCGGTTCGACCGCGCCGGCGAGCACCCGCAGCAGCATGGTCTTGCCGGCGCCGTTCGGACCGTGGACGAGCAGCCGCTGCCGGCCGCCGACGGTCAGCGAGTCGATCCGCAGCCGGTCGCCGACGCGGAGGTTCTCGACGGCGACGACGGTCTGCGGAGCGTCCCCGGCGACGAGCCGGCCGGTGAACCGCAGCGGGTCGGGCGGCCGGGGCACGGGGTCGTCCCGCAGCCGGCGCAGCCGCTCCCGGGCGTTGCGCACCCGGCTGGACACCGAGCTCTGCACGCGACCCCTGTCCCGGTCGTAGGCCAGCTTGTTGCCGTCCTTCATCGCCCGGCCGGGCGCCACCCGGTGCGCCGTGGTCGCGGCGAACTCGGTCAGCTGGTCGAGCTCCGCGCACCACCGCTGGTGGGCCAGCTCCCACCGCCTCCGCGCGGCCGCCTTCTCCGCGAGGTAGCCGGCGTAACCGTCGCCGTAGCGGGCCACCGTGCGGCGGTCCGCGTCGACCTCGACGATCGCGGTGGCCACGCGTTCCAGGAACACCCGGTCGTGCGACACGGCGACGACGGTGCCGCGATGGGCACGCAGGTGGTCCTCGAGCCAGGCGAGCGCGGCGGCGTCGAGGTGGTTGGTCGGCTCGTCGAGCAGCATGACCTCGGGTGCGGCGGCCAGCAGGCAGGCGAGCCCGAGCCGCGCCTGCTCGCCGCCGGAC
Organism: Actinophytocola sp.; assembly: GCF_050699935.1. NCBI lineage: Bacteria > Bacillati > Actinomycetota > Actinomycetes > Pseudonocardiales > Pseudonocardiaceae > Actinophytocola > Actinophytocola sp. The sequence continues at coordinate 32,994 of NZ_JBOHGB010000018.1, read as the reverse complement.
AGGCTGCCGAGCCGCCGGTCGCGGTCGATGTTCGCGAGGCCGAGCGCGTGGGTCGCCTTGTCGACGCGCGCGTCGGCCTGGTAGCCGTCGCGCAGCTCGAACGCGGTGAGCAGGTCGCCGTACTCCGCCAGGGCCGCCGGTTCGTCCAATATGGACTCCAAGGCGCGCAGTCGCCGTTCCATGGCACGGAGATCGGCCAGCGCGGCGTCGACCGCGTCGGCCACGGTCCGATCCGGTGGCAGCTCCGGCGTCTGACCGAGATAGCCGACGCTGGACGCGGCGACCGTGACCTCGCCGTCGTCCGGCCGCTCCCGCCCGGCGAGCAGGCGCAGCAGCGTGGACTTGCCGGCGCCGTTCTCGCCGACGATGCCGACGCGCTCGCCGGGACGGACGGCCAGCGAGACTCCGTCGAGCAGCAACCGCTCGCCGAAGGACTTGCGGACGTCGCGCAGGGACAACTGGGTAGGCACAACAGCCTCCGAGGCATGCCGAAAGGGTTCGGGAAAACCGAGTTCGCGATGCCTCAGAAGATCATCGGGCCGGCGCCTCCAGGTTCGACGACGTAGCGCGGCCACGCTGCCACGCGCCGCGCGAGCGCCGCAACCGAATTACCACCACACGGCACGGGTCACGGGCGGATGAGGGCGACGATCGTCGCGAGGCGGTCCTTGTGGTTGCCCTCGCTCAGCCGGCCGTCGCGGGTCAGGGTGACCAGTCCGTGCAGGGCGCTCCACAGGACCTCGGCGAGGACGTCCGGGTCCGTGCCGCGGGCGTACGGCTCGACGGTGGCCCGCAGCTCGGCGAACGCCTCCCACAGCGGGGCCGGCGCGTCGGGCGTGGCGAACCGCAGGCCGGCGGCGCGGCTGAACATCCCGTCGTAGACCGCCGGGTTGGCATCGGCGAACGCGACGTACGCCGAGGCGACCGCACGCACGGCATCGTCCGGCCACTCCGCCCGTGCGCGGGCCAGCTCCTCCGCGAGCTGCGCGAAACCCCGCTCCGCCACCACCGCGATGATCGCGTCCTTGCCGGCGAAGTGGGTGTACAGCACGGGCTGGCTGAACTCGATGAGCTCGGCGAGCCGGCGCGTGGTGACCGCCGCCCAGCCTTCGGCCTCCGCGAGGTCGCGCGCGGTCTGCACGATGAGCTCGTGCCGCTGCGCCCGTTCGCGCTCCCGTCTGCCCATGCCAACGAGTCTGGCACCGCCACCGCACTAGCAACGCTAGGAGTTCGGCCGGCGACGCACGGGTCACGCCGAGCGGCACGTGGCGCCGTCGGCGAGCCGAAGTCCGAGCGCGCGGCGGACTCGCCGACCGGGACCGCCGGATGCCGCGGACGGTAGCCGGGTGCGGTCGGGCGCCGGGGCTCCAGTCGGGGTCACCGGTCCGCCGACGGCGGTCGACTCGGTCTCGATGTCGCGGTCCCAGCTGTTGAAGGTCGCCCACGAATCTCCCCTCATCCGTCCCGTGAGGACGGATGAGGGGAGGACGTTCAGCTGCAGCCGGACGTCGAGCCGCAGCCCTCGCAGACGTAGCACGAGCCGGCCGGTCGCATCTTCGTGCCGCAGGTCATGCACAGGGGTGCGTCGGCCGCCTTACCCAGGTGCAGCTCCAGCAGTTCCGTCGAGCTGTGCGCCTCGACGACCTCCGGCTCCTCCCGAGCCGGCTCGACGGCCGGGCGGGAGGGCGTGGCGTCGACCGACGTGCGGAGGCCTTCCAGGTCCACATCGGACGGTGCGGCGTAGTCGTTGCTGACCTGGGCGGCGCGCTCGTCCGCGGTGTAGATCCCAAGCTGGGCCCGCTTGTCGTAGGGCAGGTGGTCCAGGGCCAGCCGGCGGAAGATGTAGTCGAGCACGCTGGTGGCGATGCGCAGGTCCGGATCATCCGTCATGCCGGCCGGCTCGAATCGCAGGTTCTGGAACTTCGAGACGTAGAACTCCAGCGGGATTCCGTACTGCAGGCCCACCGAGATCGACGTGGCGAACGCGTCCATCACGCCGGCGAGCGTCGAGCCCTGCTTGCCCAGCTTGATGAAGATCTCACCCAGCCCGTCGTCCGGGTACGAGCCCGCGTGCAGGTAGCCCTCCGCGCCACCGACCGTGAAGGACACCGTCTGCGACGGACGCTTCTTCGGCAGGCGCTTGCGCACCGGGCGGTACTCGACGACCTTCTCGGGCACTCCGCCCTTGTTGGCGCCCTTGCCGGCCGACAGCGGCTGGCCGACCTTGCAGTTGTCGCGGTAGATCGCCAGCGCCTTGAGGCCCAGCTTCCAGCCCTCGAAGTAGATCTGTTCGATGTCCTCGACGGTCGCCGCCTCGGGCATGTTCACCGTCTTGGAGATCGCGCCCGAGATGAACGGCTGCACCGCGGCCATCATCCGGACGTGGCCCATCGGCGCGATGGAGCGCTCGCCCATCGCGCAGTCGAACACCTCGTAGTGCTCCCGGCGCAGGCCCGGCGCGTCGACGATGTGGCCGTGCTCGGCGATGTACTCGACGATCGCCTCGATCTGCTCTTCCTGGTAGTTCAGGGCCTTCAGCGCACGAGGCACGGTCTGGTTGACGATCTGCATCGAACCGCCGCCGACCAGCTTCTTGAACTTCACCAGCGCGAGGTCGGGCTCGACCCCGGTGGTGTCGCAGTCCATCATCAGGCCGATGGTGCCGGTCGGCGCGATCACCGCCGCCTGCGCGTTGCGCCACCCGTTCGACGCGCCGATCTGCAGGCCGCGCTGCCACTCGCGGGTCGCCAGCCGCTGGATCGCGATGTCGTTGCGGTGATGGGTGCGGATGAGGTCGTTGGCCGCCGCGTGCTTGCGCATGACGCGCTGATGCGGCTCGGCGTTGCGAACGTAGCCGTCGTACGGTCCGACGACACCGGCGAGCTCGGCGGAGCGCCGGTAGGCGGTGCCGGTCATCAGCGATGAGATGCTCGCCGCGAGCGAGCGGCCGCCCTCGGAGTCGTACGCGTGGCCGGTGGCCATCAGCAGCGCGCCGAGGTTGGCGTAGCCGATGCCCAGCTGCCGGTACTTGCGCGTGGTGTCGCCGATCGGCTCGGTCGGGAAGTCCGCGAAGCAGATCGAGATGTCCATCGCGGTGATCACGAGCTCGACCGAGCGCGTGAACAGCTCGCCGTCGAACGTGCAGTCCTCGCGCAGGAACTTCATCAGGTTCAGCGATGCGAGGTTGCAGCTGGAGTTGTCGAGGTGCAGGTACTCGCTGCACGGGTTCGACGCGGTGATCCGGCCCGACTCGGGGCAGGTGTGCCAGTCGTTGATCGTGTCGTCGTACTGGATGCCCGGGTCGGCGCACTCCCACGCGGCCTGGGCCATCTTGCGGAACAGCGTCTTCGCGTCGACGCGCTCGAGGATCTCGCCGGTGGTGCGGGCGCGCAGGCCGAAGTCGTTGGCCCCCTCGACGGCGTGCATGAACTCGTCGGACACCCGGATCGAGTTGTTGGCGTTCTGGTACTGCACCGAGGTGATGTCGGTACCGCCGAGATCCATGTCGAAGCCGGCGTCGCGCAGGACGCGGATCTTCTGCTCCTCCTTGGCCTTGGTCTCGATGAACTCCTCGACGTCCGGGTGGTCGACGTCGAGCACGACCATCTTCGCGGCACGGCGGGTGGCGCCGCCGGACTTGATCGTGCCGGCGGAGGCGTCGGCGCCGCGCATGAAGGAGACCGGGCCGGACGCGGTGCCCCCGGAGGACAGCAGCTCCTTTGACGAGCGGATGCGGGAGAGGTTCAGCCCGGCGCCGGAGCCGCCCTTGAAGATCAGGCCCTCCTCGCGGTACCAGTTCAGGATCGAGTCCATCGTGTCGTCGACGGAGAGGATGAAGCAGGCGGACACCTGCTGGGGCGACGAGGTACCGACGTTGAACCAGACCGGCGAGTTGAAGCTGAACACCTGGTGGAGCAGCATCCAGGTCAGCTCGTGGGAGAAGACCTCGGCATCGGCCGGTGTGGCGAAGTAGCCGTGCTTGGTGCCGGCGTCCACATAGGTCTTGACGACGCGGTCGATCAGCTGGCGCAGCGAGTGCTCACGGACCGGGGTGCCCACCGCGCCCCGGAAGTACTTGCTGGTCACGATGTTCGTCGCGTTGACCGACCAGAACTCGGGGAACTCCACGCCCCGCTGCTCGAAGTTCACCGAGCCGTCGCGCCAGTTGGTCATCACCACGTCGCGCTGCTCCCAGGTGACCTCGTCGTACGGGTGCACACCATCGGTGGTGTGCACACGCCGCACGGTGAGCCCCCGGCTCACCTCCTGGGCGCCCCGCGCCGCCGAAGCGCCGACAGTCTCCGTCATGACCAGTCCCTCTCCCTCGTTACTCGCTACCCCTGACACCGACGTCCCCGCTGACGTCACCGTCCGATCCGACCTGTTCCTGATTCGTTGCCGCCTCATGCCTCTGGTGTTCCCCGCAACCCCGCGATCTCCTTCTCGAAGTCCTCGATCGACGAGAAGGAGCGGTACACGCTGGCGAACCGGAGATAGGCGACCTCGTCGAGCTCGCGCAGCGGGCCGAGGATGGCGAGCCCGACCTCGTGGCTCGGCACCTCGGCCGGTCCGGTCGACCGGATCGTCTCCTCGACCAGCTGGGCCAGTTGTTGCAGTGCGTCCTCGTCGACGGGGCGTCCCTGACACGCACGCCGCACCCCGGTGACGACCTTCTCGCGGCTGAACGGCTCGGTGACGCCGGAGCGCTTTACCACCGCGAGGACCGCCTCCTCGACCGTGGTGAACCGCCGGCTGCACTTCGCGCACGACCGCCGCCGCCGGATGGCCTGGCCTTCGTCCACCTCCCGGGAGTCGACGACCCTGGAGTCCGCATGGCGGCAGAACGGACACTTCATCCAGGATCACCCCTCGTCGTCTCGCCCGCTCGCAGCCAAGCCCACGTGGTGATCACCTTGTGGATGGCCGGTGGACAACCTGCCCCAGCCTGTGGACTAACTACAAGTCTGTAACTACTAGATGTTGGGGTCGACGGTATGCCTAGACGCCACATGATGCAAGTCGCCCAAGTGCGGACATGCGGAAGGGGGATGTTGTCCGGGTCACTCGGGGAACGTGATCGCCCGTGCCGGGAACGGCATCCGGCGTCAACCAGGCAGGCGACACTCGTACGCGGCAGCGGACGCTCGTCGAGTAGCTCGCGTCGGTTCATCAGTCGCCGGAGTCGGGGTGGCTCCGGGCATCGCCGAACGAGGGTCGCGTGGCAGCGCGATCGGCCGTGGTTCAGCCGGCGGTCGGGACGGTTAACGGCTGGCCGGGCGTGACTCCGTCCGCCAGGCCGCCGTTCAGCTCGCGAATCCGGTCGACCACCGCGCTCTCGTCGCTGCCCGGCGCGACCCGGCCGGCCAGCTCCCACAGACTCTCCCCGGGCTCCACCCGGACCACCGTGGTCCGCTCCGGCACCGAGGCCTGCCCCGAGCTCGCCAACATCCCCAGGCCGACCACGGCCAGGCACACGACGGCCGCGACCGCGAGCAGCCACGACACGGGCAGGTGCGGCCGCCTCGGCGCGCAGTCCGTCCGCGGGACCACCCGGGGCGCACCCACGACGCGACGCCGGGTCGGCGGGGCGACCGGGCGCGTCCGGCGGCGCAGCGGGGGAACGACCTGCTCGACAGCCTCGCGCTGGGCCGGAACACGCGCCCGCGTCCGCTCGGCCTGCTCCTTCGCCCGGTGCGCCACCACGCTCATGACTGCCTCCCGTCGCGTTCGAACACCTGCCCGAAGCTCGAACAGTCGTTCGATCGAACCCTCGTGCGAATTTGTACCACGGGCCACCGACAAAAACGAGAACCGTCCGGCGTGTCGTCGAACAGGTGTTTGATCTCGTCGTGGCGGACGGTTAACGTCGAAGTCGCAGTTGAAACAGACAGTCACATCCGGGCGTTCGAACAGACGACCGGCGCGCAGGGAGGCAGGGCAGTGCCACGCAAACCCGGAGGAATACCCAAGGGTGTCCCCAAGCGGAAGCCCCTCAAAGGGAACCTACGCAGCTTCCCGGACCTCGACCGGGGCGAAGACACCGAGCTGCCCGTCCGGCAGCGCGAGGTGCTCGAGGTGATCCGCACCTGGGTGGAGCGGTTCGGCTACCCGCCGAGCGTCCGGGAGATCGGCGAGGCCGTGGGGCTCACCTCCACCTCGTCCGTCGCCTACCAGCTGCGCGCCCTCGAACAGAAGGGCTACCTGCGCCGCGACCCGAACCGGCCGCGGGCCATCGGGGTGCTGCCGCCCGACGCCGTGCCGGAGCCGGCCGACGGGGTCGGCGCCGCCACGCTGGTCGGCGAGGACACGGTCGACGAGAGCGCCGAGAGCATGCCGGCTCCGGCGTACGTCCCGGTCCTCGGTCGTATCGCCGCCGGTGGGCCGATCCTCGCCGAGGAGGCCGTCGAGGACGTCTTCCCGCTGCCGAAGGAGATCGTCGGCGAGGGAGCGCTGTTCCTGCTGCGCGTCGCCGGTGACTCGATGATCGACGCGGCTATCGCCGACCAGGACTGGGTCGTGGTGCGCCAGCAGCCGACCGCCGACAACGGGGAGATCGTCGCCGCCATGATCGAGGGCGAGGCGACCGTCAAGACGTTCAAGCGCAAGGACGGCCACGTCTGGCTGTTGCCGCACAACGAGGCCTACGAGCCGATCCCCGGCGACGACGCGACGATCCTCGGCAAGGTCGTGGCGGTCCTGCGGCGGTTGTGACGCGGCCACCGGGTGCGGGCTTCTTCACCGAGCACACCGTCGCCGAGCTCGCCGATGAGCTGCGGGGCGGCCGGCGCTCGCCCACCGACCTGGTGGAGCACGCGCTGGCGGCCGCCGCCCGGCTCGACCCGTCGCTCAACGCGTTCGTGACGCTCGACGAGGCCGGTGCCCGCGGGGCCGCCCGCCGTGCTGCCGACGAACTCGCCGCCGGCCGGGATCGCGGGCCCCTGCACGGGATACCGGTCGCGGTGAAGGACCTCGTCGACACGGCGGGCCTGCGCACGACCATGGGCTCGCGGCACTTCGCCGACAACGTGCCCGAGCGGGACGCGGAGTGCGTGCGCCGGCTGCGGGAGGCCGGCGCGGTCGTGGTCGGCAAGACCGTGACGCACGAGTTCGCCTACGGGCCGACCGGCGACCGCTCGGCGACCGGGCCGGCCCGCAACCCGTACCGCCCGGCGGCCATGTCCGGCGGGTCCAGCGCGGGGTCCGCCGTCGCCGTGGCCGCGGGCATTGTCCCGCTGGCCGTCGGCACGGACACCGGTGGCTCGGTACGTATCCCGGCCGCGTGCTGCGGCATCGTCGGGCTGCGGCCGACCTTCGGTGCGATCCCGGGCGACGGCGTCTTCCCGCTGTCCCCGACCCTGGACGCGGTCGGCCCGCTCACCCGGACGGTCGCCGACTGCCGGCTGCTGTGGCGCGTACTGGCCGACACCGGACCGGAGCCTGACGAGCCGCCGCGGCCGCGGATCGGCTGGGTGGCCCCGGAGACGTTCCACCCGGCCGACGACGCCGTGACACGTGCGGCGCGTGCGCTGGTGCCGCACGCCGAGGACGTGGCCGTGCCGAACGCCGGGACGCTGCTGTCGATCTACGGCGCCATCCACGGCAGCGACGCCTACGCGATCCACGCCGAGCGCGTGGCGAGGGCCCCCGAGCTGTTCGACGAGGAGGTGCTGGCCCGGCTGCGGGCGGCCGAGGAGGTGCGCGGCTGGGAGTACGTGCGGGCACTCGAGGACCGGCGCCGGGCCCTCGACACGATCGGCTCGCTGTTCGCCGACCACGACCTGCTGGCGCTGCCCACGGTTCCGCTCCCGGCCCCACCGGTCGGCGCGCGGACCGGACGGATCGGTGACACGGAGATCGACGTCCGCACCGCGCTGCTGTCGCTGACCAGCCCGTGGAGCGTGCTAGGCCTGCCCGCGCTGTCCGTGCCCGCCGGAATGGTCGACGGCCTGCCGGTGGGACTCCAGCTCGTCGCACCGCCCGGCGGCGAGGAACTGCTGCTGAGCGCGGCCGAACACCTCGGCTAACCGCGGTAGAAGCGGCGGCGGGACCGCGCGGTGCGCCAGCGCAGCGACGCGAGCACGCCCATCATGAGCAGGATGGCCACACCGGCCGCGGGCACGATCGGCAGCCCCTGCTTCTCCACGTTGTTGCTGGCCAGGTCGCCCGCCGGCGCGGGGGCGACCGACTCCGGCGTCTTCTCCGCCTCGGACTCCTCCTCCGCCGGCGCGGCCGCCGGTGCGACCAGCTCGAGGGCCTCGTTCACGAAGCGGATCGGCTCGCCGGACCTCTCCGACGCCGAGACCAGCGAGCCGTCCGGCTCGAACGCGATCGCCTCGCCCTGCGCCTCGTTCGGCAGCGGCACCCGCACCGGCTCGCTGTTCAGCGCCTTGACGATGTCCTTGTCCGGCGCGGCGTAGAGGTAGGCGTCGGTGTAGGTGCGCACCGCCACGACGGTCCCGTCCGAGCTCACCGCGCCGCCGGTGATGGTCCGCGAGCCGACCGGGCCCGGCACCGGGCCGCCCGGGGTGTCGGTCGCCTCCAGCTTGATGGTGGCGACCTTCTTCATCGGGGTCGGGCCGGGGCTCTGCAACTGGCGGACCGGCGAGTAGACGCCGGCGTTGCCCACGTCCTTGGTCACGAAGTACGGCGCGCCGTTGGCACCGACCAGCAGCGCCTCCGCGTCGTGCTTGCCGTCCGGGTAGGTCAGCCGATACAGCGTCGACTTGCCGGCCGGCGTGAGCGCGATCAGCGCCGCGGTATCCCGCTCGAGGTTGTTGTCGCCGCCGTCGGCCAGGAGGAACGTGCCGTCCGGCGCGCGGCCGAGATCCTCGACGTCGAACGGGTCGGTCTGGCCGACGATCTGCCGCTCGACCGTGCAGTCCTTGCGGACCACGAGCACCGTCGCCTTCTCACCGCCGTCGTTGACCATGTACCAGCGGTCCTTGTCGGCGAGCACGCCGGACAGCTCGGCCAGGCGCGGGTCCTTCATCGCGCACTTGTTCACCGGTGCCTCAGGTTTAGGGGGATCAGCAGGCTGGGCGGCTGCCGCCTGGGCCGGGATCACCAGCCCGAACAGCAGCGACACTGCTAGGACAGCTCGCCGCACACCACACCTCCGTGACCCGAACGTCACCGATCTGGAGCCCCACCGTATCGCTACTAGTTACGGATCAGGCGGATGTGCCGTTCACGGAAAAACGTTCCAACATGCCGGCCAGATCGGCTTTCACCTTGGCATGCAGCACGGTTCCTTGCTCGGTGTGCCGCTCGGCGAGCACATCGCCGTCCCGGTGCACCCGCGCGACCAGCTCGCCCCGCGTGTACGGGACCAGCACCTCCACCTCGACCGACGGCCGCGGCAGCAGCTCGGTGATCCGCTCGCGCAGCTGCTCGGCCCCCGCGCCGGAGTGGGCGGAGACGAACACCGCGCCGGGCAGCAGGTGCCGCAGCCGGGCCAGCGCCACCTGGTCGGTGGCGTCGATCTTGTTGACCACGACGAGCTCGGTGGGCAGGCCCTGGTCCCGGCGGTCGGCGATCTCACCGAGCACCTCGCGGACCGCCTCGACCTGCCACTCCGGGTTCGGGTCGGAGCCGTCAACCACGTGCAGGATGAGGTCCGCGTCCGCGACCTCGTCCAAAGTGGACCGGAATGCCTCGACCAGCTGGTGCGGAAGGTGCCGCACGAAGCCGACCGTGTCGGTGAGCGTGTACGGCAGCCCGTCCGGCGTGGTGGTGCGCCGCACGGTGGCATCCAGGGTGGCGAACAGCGAGTCCTCCACCAGCACCCCGGCGCCGGTCAGCGCGTTGAGCAGGCTCGACTTGCCGGCGTTGGTGTATCCGGCGATGGCGACGCTGGGGATCTCGTTGGCGATCCGGCGCCCTCGCTTGGTGTCGCGCACCGTGCTGATCGCGGCGATCTCCTTGCGGAGCTTGGAGATCTTGGCCCGGATGCGCCGGCGGTCGGTCTCCAGCTTGGTCTCACCGGGTCCGCGCAGGCCCACGCCCGCGGAACCGCCGCCGGCCCGGCCACCGGCCTGCCGGGACAGCGCCTCGCCCCAACCACGCAGACGCGGCAGGAAGTACTGCAGCTGTGCCAGCTCGACCTGTGCCTTGCCCTCCTTGGACCGCGCGTGCTGGGCGAAGATGTCGAGGATCAGCGCCGTCCGGTCGATGACCTTGACCTTGAGCTTCGCCTCCAGCTGGCGCAGCTGGCTCGGCGAGAGCTCGCCGTCGCAGATGACGGTGTCCGCGCCCACGGCCGCGACCACGTCGGACAGCTCCCGCACCTTGCCGGAGCCGACGTAGGTGGCCGGGTCGGGTCGGTCGCGGCGCTGTACGAGCCCATCGAGGACCTGGGAGCCGGCGGTCTCGGCCAGCCGGGCGAGCTCGGCGAGCGACGCCTCGGACTGCGCGGCCGTGCCGTCGGTCCACACGCCGACCAGGACGACCCGCTCCAGGCGCAGTCGGCGGTACTCGACCTCGGTGATGTCGGCTAGCTCGGTCGAAAGACCCGCCACCCGCCGCAACGCGACTCGGTCGGAGAGCTCGAGTTCACCCGCAGAGAGCTCAGCCAGGTCGGTCAACCCCGAGTCGACGTGATCGTCGGTGAAACCCTGATTGAGATTCTCTGTCACGTGGTGAAACCCTCCGTTTGATCCGTTGTGCCGGTATTCAATGGTCGCACGGTTCAGCGAGGGCATCGACCGGATTTATTCCGGAATGCCATCCCACCAGGCACGATCGAGTTCCCCACGAGCCACGAAAACGGCCGGCCCGGTCAGCACGGACGTGCTCTCGCCGACCTCGACACGCACCCGGCCACCGGGAATCTCGACCGTCGCCGCGCCGGTTCGCGTGCCGCCGCCGTGCAGCACGCCGGCCACCGCGGCCACCGTGCCGGTACCGCAGGAGCGGGTCTCGCCCACGCCGCGCTCGTGCACCCGCATGCGGACCCGGTCGGGCGCCTCGACCACGACGAACTCGACGTTCACGCCGTCCGGGAACACCGCGTGGTCGTAGGCCGGCGGGACGGTCAGGTCGAGGTCGTCGAGCCGGTCCACGGCGCACACGAGGTGCGGGTTGCCGACGTCCACGGCGATCCCGGCCAGCGTGCGGCCGCCGACGGTCGCGGTGGACTCGCCGGTCACCCTCGCGGGCCCCATGTCGACCGCGACGTCGCCGTCCGGCCCGACCACGACCGGGCGGGCGCCGGCACGGCTGCCGACCAGGAACTCGTTGTGCGCCACCAGTCCCGCGTCGACCAGGTAGCGAGCGAACACGCGCACGCCGTTGCCGCACATCTCCGCGATCGAGCCGTCGGCGTTGCGGTAGTCCATGAACCACGCGTCGTCATCCACATCGGACGGGCGGGGATCGATCGCCTTGGCGCGCACGACCCGCAGCACCCCGTCCGCGCCGAGCCCCGCGTGCCGGTCGCAGAGCGCGCGGACGCGGGCCGCGGTCAGGTCCAGCGCGGCGTCGAGGTCGGGCAGCAGCACGAAGTCGTTCTCCGTGCCGTGACCTTTGACGAAGGGAATCACTGTCCGCCTCCCCGGATTGTTATGCGCTGGTTGCGTCCCAGCGAACGCGGCGGATGTCGGTTGATTGTGGCTGGTTCACGTCACGTTACCCCTGAGGTTCCGTTGGGTCGGCGCGAGACTTCCTACTCAGGACGCGAGCGCGCGGGTGGCGTCGACCAGGTCGGTGCGCCCGGCGTCGAGCCAGGTGATGCGGGTGTCCCGGCGGAACCACGAGCGCTGCCGGCGGACGAAGCGGCGGGTGGCCCGCGCGGCCGCGGCGGCCGCCCGGGTCATGTCCTCGTCCGCGTCGAGCTCGTCGAGCACCTGCTGGTAGCCCAGCGCGCGGGAGGCGGTACGCCCCAGCCGCAGACCCCGCGCCTCGAGCGCGCGCACCTCGTCGACGAGACCCTCGGCGAACATCCTGGTCACCCGGGCATCGACGCGGACGTCGAGCTCCTCGACGGGCAGGTCCAGGCCGACCTGGACGGTGTCGTACCGGGCCGGACCGGGCTCGGGCATGGTCGCGGAGAACGGGCGGCCGGTCAGCTCGATGACCTCCAGCGCCCGGACCACGCGGCGGCCGTTGCTCGGCAGGATCGCGGTCGCGGCGAGCGGGTCCGCGGCGGCGAGCCGGGCGTGCAGGGCGGCCGCGCCGACGCGCTCGACCTCCTCCTCCAGGCGGGTGCGGATGTCCGGGTCGGTGCCGGGAAAGTCCAGGTCGTCCAGCACGGCGCGGACGTACAGCCCCGAGCCGCCGACGAGGATCGGCACCCGGCCGGCCGCGAGCAGCTCCTCGACGCACGCGCGGGCGTCGCGCTGGTAGGCGGCGACCGACGCGGTCTCGGTGACGTCGAGGACGTCGAGCAGGTGGTGCGGGACGCCACGGCGTTCTTCGATCGTGACCTTCGCGGTGCCGATGTCCATGCCGCGGTAGAGCTGCATGGCGTCGGCGTTGACGACCTCGCCGCCGAGCGCCTCGGCGAGCGCGATGCCGAGCTGGGACTTGCCTGCCGCGGTCGGGCCGACGATCGCCATGGGTCTGATCCGGCCGGGCCTCATCTGACCGGCTCCCAGACCGCGACGTGGTAGGCGACGCCGAACGGCACGAGCTGGCGGGCGTCGACGCTCTTCCAGCGCCGCCCGTCCGCGGCCACGACGCCGGCGAGCACCTGCCACGGCGCGCGTCCGGCGGCACCCAGCTCGCCGGCGACGGCGGGATCGAGGGCACGCAGGGCGTCGGTGTCGGCGGCGGCGAGCGCGGCGTGCACGGTGTCGTCGAACGCCGCCGCGCGCGGGTCGGGCCGGCCGACGGCGCGCTCGCCGTGCCGGTGCGAGCCGTCGCCGAGGACCAGCAGGCCGACGGGCTCGTCGGGGTCACCGAGGTCGCCGGCCAGCCGCTGGGCGAACACCCGGCACTCGGCGGGGGGCAGGTCGGGCGGCAGGAGGTGGACCGGGACCTCGTCGGCACCCACCTGGCCACGCAGCCAGCCGGCGACGAGCGCGGGCAGCGGCATGGCCGGGTCGGGCTCGGTGTCGTTGGCCGTGTCGTTCGCGGTGTCGTTGGCCGTGGCGTTGCCGGAGAGCCGGGCCACGACGTCGACGCCGTAGCCGCGGAACGTGCCGGCGGCGTCCGCACCGAGGTACCGCGGGCCGGTCGGGTCCGCGCCGACAGCGACCCAGCGGGATGCCGCCGCGGCCAGCTCGGCGGCGACTGTCAGGCACGTGTCGCGCACGAGCCGCACGTCCGGGTCGTCCGCGACCACGAGCTCGGGAACCAGCAGCGGGGGGTGCGGGACGACGGCGACACGCTCGATCACGGTGTCCGAGGCTACCCATCCGGGGTGCGGGATGAACTCTCCGGGCTCGCGGCGTCACCCAGCGCAGCCAGCGTCAACCGTGGAGTACCGGGGCGCGCCATGACCTGTTTGAATGCGCGCGGGTACCGCGCGATTTCGACGGCCCCTGGCGGGCCGGGTACCGACGTTGCCAGGCCCCGCGGAAGCGGGGCGCCCGTGGATGCGGGCAACGCAGGCGGGAGGAGCCGGCCATGACGGACAGGGACACGAGCCAGGACACGAGCCAGGACACGGACGCGCCCCCGGTCGAGAACTCGACCAACGGCACCGGAACGGTGGGTGCCACTGCGGAGCTGGCGAGCGCGGAGCCCGCTGCGGCCGCCGCCTCCGAAGCCCCAGCTGCCGAAGCCCCGGCAGACGCGTCGGCAGAAACGGCGGTGGAAGCGTCCACAGAAGCGTCAGAAGCGGCGACCGCCGAGCCGGACACGGCCGAGTCTCCCCCGGCCGAAACTCCCCCGGCCGAGTCTCCCCCGGTCGAAATTCCCCCGGCCGAGACTCCCTCAGCCGCCGCCCCGGAGGCGCCGGCGCCGGCGGAACCCGCGCCGGCCGCCGAGCACCACGAGCCCGTGCCGCCGCCGACCGCCGCCATGCCGCACACCCAGCCGGCGACCGCCGTGCCCGCCGCTCCGGTGGCCGCCGCCCCGGTGCCCGAGGCGTCCGCGAACCCCGGCAGGTGGGGCCGGGTCGACACCGACGGCACCGTCTACGTGAAGACCGCCGACGGCGAGCGCGCGGTCGGCTCGTGGCACGCGGGTGAGCCGGCCGAGGGCCTCGCGCACTACGCCCGCCGGTTCGACGACGTGCGGACCGAGGTGGAGCTGCTCGCCGCGCGGCTGACCGCCGGATCCGGCGACCCGAAGCACACGCTGACGAACGCCAAGCACATCAAGGAGAGCCTGGCGGAGGCGGCACTGGTCGGCGACCTCGCCGGGCTTGCCGCACGGGTCGACCACGTGCTGGAGCGGGCGCAGCAGGCCGTCGAGTCGGTCAAGCACGCGCGCGAGGAGGCACGCGGGCACGCCGTGGCGCGCAAGCAGGACCTGGTCGCCGAGATCGAGAAGATCGCCGAGTCCTCCACGCAGTGGAAGGCCGCCGGCGACCGGCTGCGCGCGATCCTCGAGGAGTGGAAGACGATCAAGGGCGTCGACCGCAAGACCGACGACCAGCTGTGGAAGCGCTTCTCCAAGGCGCGCGACACGTTCAACCGCCGGCGTGGCTCGCACTTCGCGGACCTGGACCGGCAGCGGGCGGCGGCCAAGGAGCGCAAGCAGGAGCTGGTCAAGCTGGCCGAGGAGATCTCCGACTCCGAGGACTGGGGCCCGACCGCGGCGCGCTACCGCGAGCTGATGGCGGAGTGGAAGGCGGCCGGCCGCGCACCGAAGGAGGCCGACGACTCGCTGTGGCAGCAGTTCCGGGCGGCGCAGGACAAGTTCTTCAGCCGGCGCTCGGCCGTGTTCAACGAGCGGGACGCGGAGCTGGTGGAGAACGCCAAGCGCAAGGAGGCGCTGCTCGCCGAGGCGGAGAAGATCAACCCGCAGGCCGACCTGGACGCGGCGCGGGCGCAGCTGCACCGGATCCAGGAGAAGTGGGACGGGATAGGCAAGGTCCCCCGCGAGCGGATCCGTGACCTGGAGGGCAAGCTCCGCGCGGTCGAGGAGAAGGTCCGCAACGCCGCCGACGCGCAGTGGCGCCGGACCGACCCGGAGGCCGAGGCACGGGCGGCGCAGTTCCGCGAGCGGGTGGAGCAGTTCGAGGCCCAGGCCGCGAAGGCCCGTGCCGCGGGCGACAAGCGCCGCGCGGAGCAGGCCGAGGCCCAGGCCGCCCAGTGGCGCGAGTGGCTGGCCGCCGCCGAAAACGCCGTAGCCAGCCGCTAACCCCAACCTCGCGAGTCCAACGCCCGAGACCCGCGAGTCCAACGCTCTGGTCCGCCGAGTTCAACATTCACGACGCTGAACTCGCGGGTTCCGAACGTTGGACTCGCGGGTTCCGAACGTTGGACTCGCGGGTTCCGAACGTTGGACTCGCGGGTTCGGGGTGTTGGACTCGCGGGTTCGGGGCGTTGGACTCGCGGGTTCGGGGCGTTGGACTCGCGGGGTTATGGGGCGGTGGGGTCGGGGCGGGACCAGGCGGTGCGGAACCACTGGGTCGCGATCACGAGCATCGCCACCCACGCGATCACCATGCCCACGCCGATGTCGCCCTGCGAGGACTGGCGGGACCAGATCGCCAGCACGCCGTCCACCGACGTGAACCAGCCGCCCAGCGCGCACACCCAGGTGAGCACCCACCGCCGCGTCATGAGGGCCAGCGCCGATGCCAGCACGCCGAACGCCACCGACGTCGCCGCGAACAGGCGGGGAACCATGCTCGCCTTGCCGACCGCGTCACCCGAACCGGTGCCCAGCAGCACCTCGTAGCCCGTCGCTCCGGACATCCACGGCAGGATCAGCCCGACGATCAGCACGAACACCGCGACCGAGATGACCAACGCTCGCCCGCCGAAGTCCACCGACCGGGCCGCACGCCGCTCGGCGTCCCGCTCGACGCGGTCGATCTCCTCGGCCAGGCCGGCGATGTCGGGCTCGTCGGGCGGGCCCGGCTCTCCACCGGTCGTCCCCGTCATCGGACCGCGCATCCACCCACCGGTTCGGCCGGAGCCGCGGGCGGCCCGAACGACGGCAGCCCGAGCCCGACCCCGGACGTCTCCGGTCGCACGCCCTCGTCGAAGTTGTCCCCGGCGCGCGTCCGCCGGTGCGCGACCAGCGGCCCGTCCGCGACGAGGTGGTGCGGCGCCGCGTAGGTGACGGTCGCGTGGACGACGTCACCGGGCCGGACCGAGCCGTCGACCTCGGCTCCCGACGGGGTGAAGTGCACCAGCCGGCCGTCCCGTCCGCGGCCGGACATCCGCGCGGTGTCGGCGTCCTTGCGGCCCTCGCCGGTCGACACCAGCACCTCGACCGTCGAGCCGACCAAAGCACGGTTGCACTCCCAGGAGACCTCCTCCTGCACCGCGATCAGCCGGTCGAAGCGCTCCTGGACGACCTCCTTCGGCAGCTGGTCGGGCAACACGGCCGCCGGCGTACCGGGCCGCTTGGAGTACTGGAACGTGAACGCCGAGGAGAACCGGGCCGCCCGGACCACGTCCAGGGTCTGCTGGAAGTCCTCCTCCGTCTCGCCCGGGAAGCCGACGATGATGTCGGTCGTGATCGCCGCGTCCGGCATCGCCGCGCGCACCTCGTCGATGATCGACAGGTACCGCGTGGACCGGTAGGACCGGCGCATCGCCTTGAGCACCCGGTCCGAGCCGGACTGCAGCGGCATGTGCAGCTGGTGGCAGACGTTCGGCGTCTCGGCCATCGCCGCGATGACGTCGTCGGTGAAGTCCTTCGGGTGCGGCGAGGTGAAGCGAACCCGCTCCAGACCGTCGACCTCGCCGCACGCGCGCAGCAGCTTGCCGAACGCCAGCCGGTCGCCGAACTCCACGCCGTACGAGTTCACGTTCTGACCGAGCAGCGTGACCTCCAGGACACCCTCCGCGACGATTGCCTGGACCTCGGCCAGCACGTCACCCGGCCGGCGGTCCTTCTCCTTGCCACGCAGGGACGGCACGATGCAGAACGTGCACGTGTTGTTGCAGCCCACCGAGATCGACACCCAGCCGGAGTGCGCCGAGTCGCGCCGCGCGGGCAGCGTCGAGGGGAACACCTCGAGCGACTCCAGGATCTCGACCTGCGCCCGCTCGTTGTGCCGGGCGCGGTCGAGCAGCACCGGCAGCGAGCCGATGTTGTGCGTGCCGAACACGACGTCGACCCACGGCGCCCGCTTGACGATCTCACCCCGGTCCTTCTGCGCGAGGCAGCCGCCGACCGCGATCTGCATCCCGGGGTTCGCGAGCTTCTTCGGCCGCAGATGGCCGAGGTTGCCGTAGAGCTTGTTGTCGGCGTTCTCCCGGACCGCGCAGGTGTTGAGCACGACGACGTCGGGCACGCCGCTCTCGGCGGCCGGCGTGTATCCCGCGTCCTCGAGCAGGCCGGCCAGCCGCTCCGAATCGTGCACGTTCATCTGGCAACCGAACGTGCGGACCTGGTAGGTGCGTGTGCTCATCTCAGCCCCCGAGCGTACGCGTGACCGAGTTGAAACCTTGGGTGTGGTCCAACCGGCATGAACCGGGCACGGAGGAGCGGTAGGTTTCGCCCAATAACCGGCCGCTAGAGTCTCGATGGCCTGCAGCCGATCACGCTCGCGTGGAGGATTGATGACCGAAGCGAACACCGCACCACCGATGATCCGGATGGTCGAGGTGGACAAGTACTTCGGGCCGCTCCACGTACTGAAGAACATCACGATCGAGGTACCTAGCGGCCAGGTCGTCATCGTGCTGGGCCCGTCTGGCTCCGGAAAGTCCACGCTGTGCCGGGCGATCAACCGCCTGGAGCCGATCGACTCCGGCGACATCGAGATCGACGGCAAGCCGCTGCCCGCCGAGGGCCGCGAGCTCGCCAGCCTGCGCGCGGACGTCGGCATGGTGTTCCAGTCGTTCAACCTGTTCGCGCACAAGACGATCGTCGACAACGTGATGCTCGCCCCGGTCAAGGTGCGCAAGACGCAGAGGGCCGATGCCCGTCGCACCGCGATGGAGCTGCTCGAGCGGGTCGGCATCGCCAACCAGGCGGACAAGTACCCGGCCCAGCTCTCCGGTGGCCAGCAGCAGCGCGCGGCGATCGCCCGCGCCCTGGCCATGCGGCCCAAGGTCATGCTGTTCGACGAGCCGACCTCGGCGCTCGACCCCGAGATGATCAACGAGGTGCTCGACGTGATGAGCACACTCGCCAAGGACGGTATGACAATGCTCGTGGTGACCCACGAGATGGGCTTCGCCCGCAACGCCGCGAACCGGGTGCTTTTCATGTCCGACGGCGAGATCGTGGAGGACGCCACACCGAACGAGTTCTTCTCCGCGCCGAAGTCGGCGCGGGCCAAGGACTTCCTCAGCAAGATCCTGACTCACTGAGTACACACGAAAGTCGGGGCCCGTGTCACGGACGTGGCGCGGGTGGACAGATCGGAAGGGACGACATGCGGTTCAGCCGAGTACTGCGTGCGAGTGCGATCGCCGCAGCGGCCGGCCTCGCGCTCGCGGCCTGCGGCAGCGGCAACGAAGACGGAGGCGGCGGCAGCGGTGGCGACGGTGGCGGCGGCGCCGAGTCGTTGACCATCGGCATCAAGTTCGACCAGCCGGGCCTTGGACAGAAGACACCGGACGGCTACGAAGGCTTCGACGTGGACGTGGCGACCTACATCGCCAAGGAGCTCGGCGTCGAGGCGAACAACATCGAATGGGTGGAGGCCCCGTCCGCCGAGCGCGAGAACCTGATCAAGCGTGGTGACGTCGACATCGTCGTCGCCACGTACTCGATCACCGACGAGCGCAAGCAGGAGGTCGACTTCGCCGGCCCGTACTTCATCGCCCACCAGGACCTGCTGGTCCGCGCGGACGACAGCTCGATCACCGGGCCGGACGCGATGAACGGCAAGAAGCTGTGCTCGGTCACCGGCTCCACCTCCGCCCAGCGGGTGAAGGACGAGTACTCCGCGCAGACCGACCTGCAGGAGTACGGCGGCTACTCGGAGTGCATCTCCGGCCTGGAGAGCGGCGCGGTCGACGCCATCACCACCGACGACACGATCCTCGCCGGCCTCGCGGCCGCGAACGAGGGCAAGTTCAAGCTCGTTGGTGAGGGTTTCAGCGACGAGAACTACGGTGTCGGCCTGGAGAAGGGCAACACCGAGTTGCGCGACGACGTCAACGCCGCAATCCAGAAGATGTTCGACGACGGCGCGTGGGCCGACGCGGTCGAGACGCACCTGGGTCCGGCCGGCTTCGAGGTGCCGGAACCGCCGGAGATCACCGAGAAGTAAACCGGCTCGGTCTGCCGGTCGAGACACGCGGTGGCGCGTCGTGCGAAGCGGCGCGCCACCGCCTCACATGGGCGAGGGTGCGATAGACCGTGTTCGACTTCTTCAGCCAGGACTACGACGTCCTCGGGGCGTTCTGGATAACCTTGCAGCTGACGGTGCTCTCGGCCATCGGCTCGCTGATCTGGGGCACGATCCTCGTCGGGATGCGGGTCAGCCCGGTACCGATCATGCGCGCGTTCGGCACGGCGTACATCAACATCGTCCGGAACACGCCGCTGACAGTGATCATCGTGGCCTGCTCGCTCGGACTCAACCAGACGCTGGGCATGACGCTCGCCGGTGAGGACTTCGAGCAGATCAACTTCCGGCTCGCGGTGCTCGGCTTCATCGCCTACACCTCGACCTTCGTCTGCGAGTCGCTGCGCGCGGGCATCAACACCGTGCCGGTCGGCCAGGCCGAGGCCGCCCGGGCATTGGGCCTGAGCTTCAGCCAGGTGCTGCGGATCATCGTGCTGCCGCAGGCGTTCCGCTCGGTCATCGCCCCACTGGCCAGCGTGCTGATCGCGCTCACCAAGAACACCACGGTGGCCGCCGCGATCGGCGTGGCCGAGGCGGCGCTGCTGATGAAGGAGATGATCGAGAACGAGAGCGACGCGATCTTCCTGGTCGCGGCGATCTTCGCGCTCGGCTTCGTGATCCTGACCCTGCCGACCGGGCTACTGCTCGGTTGGGTGGCCAAGAAGGCGGCGGTGAAACGGTGAGCGCGCCCTCGGTTCTCTTCGACGCGCCGGGCCCCAGGACCAGGAAGCGCAACGCGGCCTACGCGGTCCTGTTCGTCGTCGTGCTCGCCGCCGTGGTGTGGTGGGTGCTCGACACGATGAACGACAACAACCAGCTCGACTGGGAGAAGTGGAGCCCGTATCTCGCCGGTACCGAGTCCTGGACCACGTACCTGCTGCCAGGGCTGCTCAACACCCTCAAGGCGGCCGGCCTCGCGGTGCTGATCGCACTGCCGGTCGGCGCACTATTCGGCATCGCGCGGCTGTCCGTCCACCCGTGGGTCGCCAAGACCGCCGGCGCGATCGTGGAGTTCTTCCGCGCCATCCCGGTGCTGCTGCTGATGTTCTTCGCCAACGAGGCGTACGCGCTGTTCACCGACATCGACCGGGACATCCGCCCGCTGTACGCGGTGGTCACCGGCCTGGTGATCTACAACGCGTCGGTGCTCGCCGAGGTGGTCCGGGCCGGCATCCTGTCGCTGCCCAAGGGTCAGACGGAGGCCGCGCTCGCGGTCGGCATGCGCAAGGGCCAGCTGATGACCAACGTGCTGCTGCCACAGGCGGTCACCGCGATGCTGCCGGCGATCGTGAGCCAGCTGGTGGTCATCGTGAAGGACACCGCGCTCGGCGGCGCGCTGCTGGGCTTCGGCGAGCTGATCAACCAGGCGCGCCCGGCGGCGTCCTTCTACGGCGCCAACACGATCGCCACGCTGGTCGTCATCGCCGTGCTCTTCATCATCGTCAACTCGCTGCTGAGCTTGTTCGCCAACTGGCTGGAGAAGCGGATGCGGCGGCGCAAGAAGGGCACCGGCGCGGTGCTCGGCGCCGAGATGATCGAGGAGCAGGCGCCCGGGATGGCCATGACCGACCAGCAGACGGGCCGGGCCACCTGAGCAGAACCATCCGAAACACGAACGAGGGCGCCCCTGCCGGGGGCGCCCTCGTCGTTCGTCCGGTGTGGACTAGCGTTTCTTGCTGCCGCGGCGGAACAACTGGTTGCCGAGCCACACGATCGGGTCGTACTTGCGGTCGGCGACGCGTTCCTTCATCGGGATCAGCGCGTTGTCGGTGATCTTGATGTGCTCGGGGCACACCTCGGTGCAGCACTTGGTGATGTTGCAGTAGCCGAGGCCGTGCTCCTCCTGCGCGTCGCGGACCCGGTCCGCGGAGTCCAGCGGGTGCATCTCCAGCTCGGCCACACGCATGAGGTAGCGCGGCCCGGCGAAGTGCTCCTTGTTCTCCTCGTGGTCACGGATGACGTGGCAGGTGTTCTGGCACAGGAAGCACTCGATGCACTTGCGGAACTCCTGCGAGCGCTCGACGTCCTGCTGCATCATCCGGTACTCGCCGAGCCCGACGCCCTCCGGCGGGGCGAACGAGGGGATCTCGCGTGCCTTCTCGTAGTTGTACGACACGTCGGTCACGAGGTCGCGGACGACGGGGAAGGTGCGCAGCGGCGTGACCGTGATGATCTCGTCCTCGCTGAACACCGACATCCGGGTCATGCAGAGCAGCCTCGGCGTGCCGTTGATCTCCGCGGAGCAGGAGCCGCACTTGCCGGCCTTGCAGTTCCAGCGGACGGCGAGGTCGGGTGTCTGGGTGGCCTGCAGCCGGTGGATGATGTCGAGGACGACCTCGCCCTCGTTCACCTCGACGATGTAGTCCCGCAGCTCGCCGGACTCGTCGTCACCCCGCCAGACCTTGAAGTTGGCCTTGTAACTCACTTTCCGGCCCTCCCCGAGTGCGCTGCCAGCTCCTCGTCGGTGTAGTACTTCTCGAGCTCGGTGAGCTCGAAGAGCTCCAGCAGGTCCTCCCGCATCGGCTCCTGCGCCTTCGGCGTCACCGCCGCCTCCTTGCCGTCCGGTGTGGACGAACAGACCAGCAGCTTGTTGCGCCACTGGGCGTCCATGCCGGGGTAGTCGTCGCGGGTGTGCCCACCGCGGCTCTCGGTCCGCAGCAGGGCAGCACGCGCGACGCACTCGCTGACCAGCAGCATGTTGCGCAGGTCGAGCGCGAGGTGCCAGCCGGGGTTGAACTCGCGGCGGCCCTCGATGGCCACGCTGCGGACCCGCTCCTTGAGCTCGACGAGCTTGTTGAGCGCCTGCTGGATCTCCTCCTCCTTGCGGATGATGCCGACGAGGTCGTTCATCGACTGCTGGAGCTCGGAGTGGATGGTGTACGGGTTCTCCGCCTGGCCGTGGGCCGGCCAGTCGAACGGCGCGACCGCACGGCTGGCCGCGGCGTCCACATCGGACTGCGACAGCCCGGGCCGCTGCTCGAGGGAGTCCACGTACTCGGCTGCGCCGAGGCCCGCGCGACGGCCGAACACGATCAGGTCGGACAGCGAGTTGCCGCCCAGCCGGTTGGAGCCGTGCATGCCGCCGGCGACCTCACCGGCCGCGAACAGCCCCGGCACGACCGAGGACGCGGTGTCCGGGTCGACCTCGACGCCGCCCATGACGTAGTGGCAGGTCGGGCCGACCTCCATGGGCTCCGTGGTGATGTCCACATCGGCCAGTTCCTTGAACTGATGGTACATCGACGGCAGCAGGCGCCGGATCTCTTCCGCTGTTCGCCGGCTCGCGATGTCGAGGAACACGCCGCCGTGCGGTGAGCCGCGGCCGGCCTTGACCTCGGAGTTGATCGCGCGCGCCACCTCGTCGCGAGGCAGCAGATCGGGCGTGCGGCGGTTGTTCTCCTGGTCGGCGTACCAGCCGTCGGCCTCCTGCTCGGTCTCGGCGTACTGCCCCTTGAACACGTCCGGGACGTAGCCGAACATGAAGCGCTCGCCCGTGGAGTTCTTGAGCACCCCGCCGTCGCCCCGCACGCCTTCGGTGACCAGGATGCCCTTCACGCTGGGCGGCCAGACCATGCCGGTCGGGTGGAACTGGACGAACTCCATGTTGATCAGGGTGGCGCCGGCCCGCAGCGCGAGCGCGTGACCGTCCCCCGTGTACTCCCACGAGTTCGAGGTGACCTTGAACGACTTGCCGATGCCACCGGTGGCGAGCACGATCGCGGGCGCCTCGAAGAGGACGAACCGGCCGGTGTCGCGCCAGTAGCCGAACGCGCCGGCGATCCGATCGCCGTCCTTGAACAGCTCGGTGATCGTGCACTCGGCGAAGACCTTGAGCATGGCCTCGTAGTCGCCGTGCTCGCGCTTGTCCTCCTGCTGCAGCGACACGATCTTCTGCTGCATCGTGCGGATCATCTCGAGGCCGGTGCGGTCACCGACGTGCGCGAGCCTCGGGTAGGTGTGGCCGCCGAAGTTGCGCTGGCTGATCTTGCCGTCCTTGGTGCGGTCGAACAGCGCGCCGTAGGTCTCGAGCTCCCAGACCCGCTCCGGGGCCTCCTTGGCGTGCAGCTCGGCCATGCGCCAGTTGTTGAGGAACTTGCCGCCGCGCATGGTGTCGCGGTAGTGGACCTGCCAGCTGTCCTTCGAGTTGACGTTGCCCATCGATGCGGCGCAGCCGCCCTCGGCCATCACCGTGTGTGCCTTGCCGAACAACGACTTGCTGATGATCGCGGTGCGCTTCCCCTGCTGCCGAGCCTCGATGGCGGCCCGCAGACCGGCGCCCCCGGCGCCGATGACCACAACGTCGTAGGAGAACCGCTCGACCTGAACCTGAACCATGAGTCCTCTTTAGTTGAAGATGCGCAGATCGGTGATCCACCCGGCGGAGACGGCCATGATGTAGGCATCGGTGAAGATCACCGTGAACAGCGAGATCATGGCGTACAGGCCGTGCCGGGGGTTGAGCTTCGACACGAGCAGCCAGTAGCGGTACCGCAGCGGGTGTTTGGAGAAGTTCTTCAGCTTGCCACCCATGACGTGCCGGCACGCGTGGCAGGAGAGCGTGTAGGCCCACAGCATCGCCAGGTTGACGACGATGATGACAGTGCCGAGCCCCATCCCGATGCCGCCGTCCTTGCCGTAGAAGGCCAACACCGCGTCGTAGGTGTTGATCGCGGCGAAGAGCAGTGCGGCGTAGAAGAAGTAGCGGTGCCCGTTGGTCAGCACGAACGGGAACTTGCGCTCACCGGAGTACTTCTTGGCCGGCTCCGGCACCGCGCAGGCCGCCGGCGAGAACATCAGCGACCGGTAGGCGGCCTTGCGGTAGTAGTAGCAGGTGGCGCGGAAGCCGAGCAGCACGAGGAACGTGAAGATCCCGATCGGGATCCATGCCGGGTAGCTCGGGATGAACTCACCGAAGTGGCTGGACCCCGGCACGCACGCCTCGTTGACACAGGGCGAGTACATCGGCGTGAGGTAGTGCTCGGCCGGCGCCCAGTAGTAGTCGTTCATGAAGTAGCGGACCAGGGCGTACACGGTGAAGAACACCAGGATGGCGCCCGTGCTCAGTGGGTAGGCCCACCAGCGGTCGGTTCGAAACGTACGCTCCGGTATTTGCGCCCGGGTTGGGGCACCGACGCCTGCCTTCATGTTTCCTCGACTCCAGAACGAAGAGTATCGATTGTCAGAGCCTAACGGGGATCTGCGCTGGTGGCGGCGTTCCGCGTATCACACCCGACAGGACGGCGCCGTGCCGCCAACTGGGCCGTCGGTGGCAAGTGGAGAAGTACCACACCGTGAGAACCCACCGTTCAGTGCCCTGTGCCGAAGGTGTTCCGCAGCACGTTGAGCCTGCCTCGGTCGACACCTGAGCGCAGTCATTCGCAGACCGTACTCCCCGTGGTCACGGCTCGCCTGAGGGCCTCGACGTCGGGCGACCGCCGGCGGCGGCAGGCCGGCAACAGCGGCAGGAGTGGCGGGCGCCCTGCGATGACGATGACCCGTGCCACGCTGGAACGTGTGCCGGGCGGCGAAAGCCAACCCGACCGCGCCCGCGAGTCCACAGTGGCCCAGCCACCGCCAACCACTCACCGTTCGCCAACCTTCGACTCGTGAAGTCGACGCTGGGCCAACGAGTTAGGTGTGATGCCCAGGCACGTTGTGCGGTCGGGGCACCGCTCCACCCGCGCGGAAGATCATCCATCTGCGATGGAAGCAGCGGCTGGGACCGGTCCAGATCGGCGCCCGGCTGGGGATGCCTGCCTCGACCGTGCACGCGGTACTGACCCGCTGCCGGCTCCCCATATCGACCGGGTCACCGGCCAACCCGCACGCCGCTAAGAACGGTCCCAGCCCGGGGAGCTGATCCACGTGGATGTCACCAAATTCGGCAACGTCCCCGACGGTGGCGGCTGGCGCTTCGAACGCGTGCGGACCGACAACGTATCCGCCTACCGCTCGCACCTGTGGCACGACCCATCCGAAACCACACGCCGAACCACACCGGCAGGATGGCTCCACCAGTCCAACCAGCACCGGCCCCACTCAGCCCTGGGCGGCCTCCCCACCCATCAGCCGATTGAACAACCTGGCTGGACATCACAATTAGGCGACGAACTTCCGGCGGGGACACTAGACGGTATGGGGTGACCCACTGAGTGGTGAGGTGCCGCGCAATCGGCTTTGTTGTGGGGAGTGTCTGCCGGCGCTGGTCGGTGTCAACGTCGTTCATGCTTGCTGCGCTGCGCGCGCTCCACGTTGACACTCTCCGGCGCGCCGAGCAGCGCAGCAAGCGATCGAGGCGGGTGTGGCGGTGTGTCGTGGCCAGTTGGGGTTGCGGGCCGGGGCCTCACTCACAGAGAGATTCGTGGGTTGCCTGGCAGGAACGGGCCTGCTTGACCTATCCGACAGTTGTGGGAGGCCCCGGTGTTCATTGAGCGTACGAGCGTTGGTCTTGACGTGCACGCCCGGTCGGTCGCTGCCGCGGCGATCGATGGCGTTACCGGCGAGTTGCTCCAGACCCGGCTGACGCCGGCCCATGACCACATCCGGGAGTGGTGCCAGGGCCTGGCCGGTCCGGTCGCGGTGGCCTATGAGGCGGGTCAGACTGGCTTCGGGCTCTCTCGGTCGCTGACCGCGGCCGGGATCCGGTGCGAGGTGGTGGCGCCCAGCAAGCTGCAGAGGCCGGCTGGTG
This sequence comes from Actinophytocola sp., assembly GCF_050699935.1. Lineage (NCBI taxonomy): Bacteria > Bacillati > Actinomycetota > Actinomycetes > Pseudonocardiales > Pseudonocardiaceae > Actinophytocola > Actinophytocola sp. Next base: position 6,934 of record NZ_JBOHGB010000018.1, on the reverse strand, counting down.
ACCGGGTCAAGACCGACGCCAAGGACGCGGTCCACCTGGCGCGTCTGCTGCGTTTGGACGAGGTCACGTCGGTGGCTCGAGCAGGAAGCCGCCCGGGACCTGGTGCGGGCCCGGGAGGACTGTCGCGGGGACCTGGTGCGGACCCGGCATCGGCTGTCGAAGCTGTTGCTGCGGCACGGGATCGTCTACTTCGGCGGGCATGCCTGGACCGGCATGCACGACGTCTGGCTACGGCACGAAGCACTGCCGCGGCTCACCAACCGGTCGACCCGGCTGACGTTCGACTCCAACTACGAGACCGTGTGGGCGGTCAAGACCCGCCGAGACCGGCTGGACGCCGCGATCGAGGACAGGGCCGCAGCGAGTGAGTTCACCCCGGTGGTACGCCCATTAGGCTGCCTGCCGGGCGATCAGCACGCTGACCGGGTTTGCCCTGGCGGTCGAGACCGGCGATTGGCACCGCTTCACCGACAACACCATCGGCTCCTTCGTCGGGCTCGTCCCCTCGGAGTACTCCTCGGGTTCGACACGAACGCTCGGCCCGATCACCAAAACCGGCAACGGACACGTGCGCCGACTGCTCGTCGAGGCCGCCTGGCACCACCATCCCCGCTACCGGATCGGTGCGACCATACGCGCCCGCTGGCAACTCGCACCCGTAGCAACTCGTGTCCGCAGCAACTCGTGTCCGCGGCGACCTGGGCAACCACCGCATGCACGACCGATGGGTCCGGTTCACCGAACACCGGAAACGGCACACCGTCGCCAACGTCGCCATCGCCCGCGAACTGGCCGGCTGGTGCTGGTCACTGGCCGTCATGGACGACTGACCCACACAGTCTGCTTCGTCGAGCCCCGCAGCTGGTGGCAGCGCCAGGAGCCAACCCGCGACCGTTCGACGAGCAGCCCCCGGGCCACGCTCGACCCTAGACACACGAACCCGCTCCAGCCGACAGCACCGTCCCGCGGTAACCAACCCGCGCATATCAGTCCGACCGCGCGTCGCCAACACACCCTCACCAGCACACCAACCGACCAAGCAGCAAGCGCCCACCCTCCCCACATCCACAAGGAGAGCGGACGCCTCGCCACACCCCATGACAACAAGCCACTACATATCAGAACGGCCCGTCCAACAAGTCGGACTCCTCACCGGCTGCCCGCAGCTCGTCACGAACGACCCGGAACGCCAGCCCCTCCGAGTAGCCGCGGCGAGCCAGCATCCCCACCAGCTTCCGGACCCGCGCCGCCTCGTCCGCGCCGCTCAGTGAGCGCAGGCGCTTGCGTACCAGGAGCCGCGCCCGCTCCTCCTCGGCGTCGGCGTCCACTGTGGCCACCGCCTCGGCGGCCACGTCGTCCGCGACGCCCTTACGGCGTAGTTCGGTGGCGAGGGCACGGCGGCCGAGCCCCTGGTAGGTATGCCGCGAGCGCACCCAGAGCTCGGCGAACGCCGCGTCGTCGATCAGGCCCACCTCATCGAGCCGACCGAGAACCTGGTCGGCGACGTCCTCCTCGATCTGCTTGCGCAGCAAGGCCTGACGCAGCTCCGCCCGCGTCCGGGGTCGAGCGGCAAGCAGGCGCAGGCAGACGTCCCGCGCCCGCTGGACCGGGTCCGTCTCCTCGGCGGGTGCACGACGCCGAGAGCCGGTGGACGAGTCGCCCGCGGACCGACGCCCATTCCGTTGCCCGGTCATAAGCCCGCTCCAGGGCCGGGCCGCCATCCCGCGGACGACACCGCTCGCGCGCGAGGTGCCGCCAGGCGGGCGGCCGGTGCTGTCGACGCGTGTGCCGGACCGGACCTGCCCGAACCGGACCAGGCCGGACCGGACCGGACCGGTGGCCGCGATATGGCCTCGACCATCAGCCCACCCTCACCGAGACGCCCGATGCGACCCGTGACGACCAGCACGCGGATCCGATCAAGAGCCGTGCGGACCGGTGCTGCGTCAAGAAAGGTTGGTGCGTTTATCGGTGGATCCAGTTGGCCGCTGGCAAGGCGGAGGATGGCCCTCATACCGGGTCCCATTCGGGCCGTCCGACAACGCGGCCCTGCGGTCAACTGGGCCGCCGAGAAACGTGCCGAACCTTGCTTGACGGAGCACCAGCACATCGTGGGTCAGAAGTCGACCGGGGCGGGGGCCGGCTCGGTCCCGTCCGCGTCCAGCTTGGCGCCGATGCCGAGCTTGTCCTTGATGCGCTTCTCGATCTCGTTGGCCACGTCCGGGTTGTCGCGCAGGAACTTGCGGGCGTTCTCCTTGCCCTGGCCGAGCTGGTCGCCCTCGTAGGTGTACCAGGCACCGGACTTGCGCAGGATGCCCTGCTCGACGCCCATGTCGATGAGCGAACCCTCGCGGCTGACGCCCTTGCCGTACAGGATGTCGAACTCGGCCTGCTTGAACGGCGGGGCCACCTTGTTCTTGACCACCTTGACGCGCGTCCGGTTGCCGACCGGCTCGCCACCGTCCTTGAGGGTCTCGATCCGGCGCACGTCCAGGCGCACCGACGCGTAGAACTTCAGCGCCTTGCCACCCGTGGTGGTCTCCGGCGAACCGAACATCACGCCGATCTTCTCGCGCAGCTGGTTGATGAAGATCGCCGTGGTGCCGGAGTTGCTCAGCGCGCCGGCGAGCTTGCGCAGCGCCTGGCTCATCAGCCGGGCCTGCAGGCCGACGTGGTTGTCGCCCATCTCGCCCTCGATCTCGGCACGCGGCACGAGCGCCGCCACCGAGTCGATGACGAGGATGTCGAGCGCACCGGAGCGGATCAGCATGTCCGCGATCTCCAGTGCCTGCTCACCGGTGTCGGGCTGGGACACCAGCAGCGCGTCGGTGTCGACGCCGAGCGCCTTGGCGTACTCCGGGTCGAGCGCGTGCTCGGCGTCGATGAACGCCGCGATGCCGCCCGCCTTCTGAGCGTTGGCCACCGCGTGCAGGGCCAGCGAGGTCTTACCGGACGACTCCGGGCCGTAGATCTCGACGACCCGGCCGCGCGGCAGGCCGCCGATGCCGAGGGCGACGTCGAGCGCGATGGAGCCGGTCGGGATGATCTCGATCGGTGCGCGGCTCTCGTCGCCGAGACGCATCACCGATCCCTTGCCGAAGTTCTTGTCGATCTGGGCGAGGGCCAGGTCGAGCGCCTTCTCACGATCGGGTGCTGCTGCCATCTGAGATCCACCTTGATTCTGTCGAGACCGTTTCGAACTCACGCTGTCGACGCTATCGGGAGGGTCTGACGATTTCGGGACGCCGATGCGACCTGTGGATCGTTGACCCGGTTGTGGACAATAGCCGAACGCTTGTTCGATCCGGCGGCGACACGCCGCGTCACCGACGTTCTGACGGCACCTCGAACGCGTCGCACACCGCCCGCCAGATCTCCTTGGTGGACACCCCGGCGTCGAGCGCCTGGTCCACCGTTCGGTTGTCCAGCGCGCTGAACACGTGGTCGCGCGCCAGCATGTCGGCGCGGATCTCGCCGAACTCCTCGACCATCATCTTGCGGAAGGCGGTGATACGCATCGACACCACCCTACGAGACCGGGAGAATGGCCGGCATGTCGCTCGCCATCGACCTAGAGCCCACGAGCTTGGAGTCGATCCTGCTCGAGATCGGGATCATCGCCGCGCTGGTCGCGGCGATCGTGCTGGGCATCCGGGCGCTGCGCAACCGACGCTAACCCGGCTGGACGAGATCCCAGCGGTTGCCGTACGGGTCACGGAACACGGCGACCGTGCCGTACGGCTCGTGCCGTGGCGGCTCGTCGAACCGGACACCGGCGGCCAGCATCCGCGCGTGATCGCGGGCGAAGTCGTCGCTGTTCAGGAAGAACGCCACCCGCCCGCCGGTCTGGTCACCGACGCGGGCCTCCTGCTCGGCGTCGTCGGCCCTGGCCAACAGCAACCCGGTCGTCGCGCCCGGCGGGCCGACGACCACCCAGCGCTTGCCGTTCTCCAGCGCGGTGTCCGCCCGCAGCTCGAAGCCCAGCGCGCCGGTGTAGAACGCGATCGCCGTGTCGTAGTCCCGCACGACGAGCGTGACCAGGCCGAGGTGCCGCATCAGGTGCCCGGCTGGACGTTCTCGGCGAAGAAGTCGGCCAGCGTGTCCGGGGTGAACTCGTCGGACGCACGCAGGTCGGTCTTGCTGAGCCAGCCGACCAGCGGGCGGTCGGAGACCGTGAACACGAGCATCCCGGTCCCGCCGCTGACACCGGCCCGATATCGCCCGTCCAGCCCGTTGCCGCGCCAGTCGGCCTCCACGTGGGTGCCCTCGTTCATGTTGCCCAGCTGGGTGTTCGCGACCTTCGTGGCGTCGTCCACGGACGCCACGTGGGCATAGCTGACCTGGTAGTCCTCCGGCAGCGCACAGGAGACGTCCGCGCCGGAGGCCTCCTCGGCCGGGCGGCACTCGTCGGAGTCGGCCACCGTGCCGGCGAGCTGGCGCAGGCACTCGGTGAACCCCCGGCCGTCGGTGTCGCCCTTCTGCTGGCAGTCCTCCGCGGTCGGCAGGCCGTTCGACGGCCGAAGCAGGAACACCGCGCCCGCCGCGACGACCGCGAGCACGACGACGCCGGCGACGGCCAGCCACGCCTTGCGCCGGCCAGTGGACCGGGCGGGCCGGTAGGCCGGCTGCGGGAACGGCGTGGGGCCCGGCACCGGACTCGACGGCGGACCGGCCGGAACTCCCGGGGGTGGCCCCGCCGGTGGCCCGGCCGGTGGGCCCGGTGCCAGACGTTGTCCGGTCCGCAACCCGGGCGGGCCCGGGATCCCGGCGACGTCGCGCGTGCGCATGCTGACGCCTTCGCGTGACACGTGGTGTGCGCCCAGGGCGACGGCGGTCTCCGGCTGGTCGAGGCTCGTCGGGACCACGCGCAGCTGCTCGGCGATCAGCGTGGCGACGAGCGGGATGCGGCTGGATCCGCCCACCAGGTAGATGCCGGCGAGGCGGTCCGGGGCCAGGCCGGCCGCGCCGATCGTGCCGGCCAGGAGCTCCACGCTGCGCAGCAGGCTCGGCCGGATCAGCGCCTCCAGCTCGACGCGGGTGACCAGGACGTCCGGGAACGGCTCGGGCAGCGGGACCTCGGTCTGCGGGTGGCGGGACAGCGACTCCTTGGCGGCCTTGACGTCCTCCGCCATCGCGCGCCGGGCGCGGCGGTCGGCGGTGGACTCCGGGCGGAGCAGGCGCTGCCAGCGGCCCGGATCCCGGACGGACACCTCGCGGCCGACGTGCTCCAGCAGCGCCTGGTCGACGTCCAGCCCGCCCAGGTCTGGCAGGCCCGCCTCGGCGAGCACGGTGAACCCGTGCTGGGTGGCGCCGACGACGGCCACGTCGAAGGTGCCGGCACCGAGGTCGTACACCGCGAGCGCCTGGCCCGGGCCGAGCTGCTGGCCGGGGAAGGACGCGAAGTGCGCGGCCGCGGCGACCGGCTCCGGCACGAGGACGATGTTCGGCCCCATGCCCGCGAGGCGGGCGGCGGCGAGCAGGACGTTGCGGCGGGCGGGTCCCCACTGCGCGGGGTGGGTCAGCCGGAGCTCATCGGGCTGGGCGCCGCCGAGCTGGCGGGAGGTCTCCTCGGCGACCCGGCCCAGCACGGCGGACAGCGCGTCGGTGACCGGTACGACGACGTCGCCGAGCAGCAGCGTGCCCTCGTCGACGCGGCGCTTGGGGTTCGGCTCGAACCGGGCGGGGTCCAGCCGGGCACGGCGGTCGGCGTCGCGCCCGACGACGAGCCCACCATCGTCGGCGGCGAAGAGCGCGGACGGCATGGTGGCGGCCCCGTCCACCTCCACGACCCGTGGCGGCAGCCCGTGCGCGGCGAGCACGGCGACCGTGTTGGAGGTCCCGAGATCCACCGAAAGGACGGTCACGGTTCTCCCTCACGTCGTTCGCGGCCCCACATACCGACCGAGATCGTGCCACTGCCCCCTGACAGTGGCCGGGCCGGTGCTAGTGCGGTGGCCGGAAACGTTCGCCGGGTCTCTCGACGGCCCAGCTTCCCGCTGGCGGCGTTGCCGATCCGACCGAGTACGCCCGGTACGAGGCCGAATCGGCGCCTTGCCAGCGGAAACCTGGATCCGCCGATAAACCCACCAACGTTCCCGGCCACCGCACTACGCGCCGCCGTCGCTGCCGGGCTTCACGTGCTGCTCGAAGAAGTCGGTCAGGCCGCTCGACGAGGCCGAGGGATCCGTGCTGATGTGCATCAACACGCCCGCCACCGGCGAGTCGTCGACCTGGAAGACCAGCACGCCGTTGCCGTAGCCGAGATCGATCGAGAAGTAGCGGCCGGCCTGTCCGTCACCGTTCCAGTCGCCTTCCTCGGGCGCGGAGCCGCCCGTGGAGCCACCCAGGCTCTCGAACTGCTGCTTGATCGTGTCGATGTACTGCGTCGAGTCGCCGGTCTTGTCGAAGTGCGAGTACATCACCGTGTAGTCGTCGTCCATCGTGCACGACGCCGTGGTGGCGCCCGGCGTCTCGATGGCCGGGCCGCCGAGCGGGTTGGCGGCGCCCTTCTCGCACTCGTTGTGCTCCACGACCGCCCCGGCGAGCACGCGCATGCACTCGGTGAAGCCCTTGTCGTCGACCTCGCGGTTCTCGCAGTCCGCGCCCTCGGCGGTGCCGCCGCCCCCGCCGCCCGAGGTGGCGACGAGGATGCTGACCGTCGCGATCACCAGCACGGCGACCACGGCGGTGGCGATGTACCAGCCGCGGTTGGACGGGCGGGTCGAGGCCGGCGGGGACGGGGTGAACGCCGGCGCGGCGGAGGCCATCGCCGGCACCGGGGTCGGCGTGCCCGACGGACCCTGCGGCGGTGCGGACTGTGGCCCCGACTGTGGCCCCGAGAGTGGGCCCGAAGGCGGGCCCGGTGGCAGGCGCTGCGGGCCGCTGTTCGGGAACGCGGTCGGCGTCGGCGTGGCGGCGGTCGGCGGTGCGGCCG